>NZ_JBDNJQ010000003.1:0-147904 GCF_051172895.1 Nostoc sp. CALU 1950
AGAGAAACTAGCGTTGCTAGTTTCTCTCCCACCCTTTTCATGATTATCATTATTGTATTATTTTTTGGACGGGTATACTACGCAATAATTGTTAAAAGTCAGGGATGCTTTTAGGCTGACAAGATAATATTTTTAACCTCTAATTCCTTTTAATTTGCGTTCTCTCATATCGCTTTTAGTCTAAACTCCAGAATGATAGCAATCGCATTGATATATGGAATTTGGAGACAGGCGAACTAATGCGTACCCTCAAAGCACATTCTCAGCCTGTTCTGTCCATTGCAATTAGTCCAGATGGAGAAACTTTAGTTAGTGGTGATAACAACAGCATAATTAAAGTTTGGAGTTTGCCTACAGGAGAGGAAAAATTTACCATAAATGCACAATCAGGTAGTATTCTTTGTGTTGCTATCAGTCCAGATGGACAGAATCTAATCAGTAGTTGTGGGGATGGCACTATCAAAGTATGGGATTTAAAAACAGGACAGGGAAAAGCTATCTGCAACAGACATGCAGGTGTGGTTCGTTCTGTTGATATTAGCCCTGATGGGCAAACTCTGGTTAGCGGTAGTGTAGACGGGACTATTAAAATATGGGGATTGCCATCAGGTCAGGAAAAAGTGCGATCGCACTTCTGTAATTAAAAATAATTACCCCATAGAGAGCGTATTTATGAAATTAGGCGATTGTAGCGATCGCACTCAATAATTCCATCATATAAATAAAAAGTAAAAGCACGATGTCAAAAAATTCCAATCGCCCAACAGTTTATGATGCTGTCCTTGGTGGTCAAGAAAAAGCGCCTCCTGGTGCTGTAGTATTAGGAGGACTAGAAGGTGTTAAAAGACGGTTGGCAAATCCGGTAGTTGAACAAAGAATCGCTGCACTAGAAGAAGCACTCAAGTATGGCGAAGCAGGTTTGGAATTAGTAATTTGGGCGTTGGACGATAAATTATGGAAAGTACGCCAAGCAGCTTATTCACTACTAGCTTCTCGACCAGAACCTATAGTACAAGAAATACTTCAGGAGTATGGTAATAAAATTGACAGATATGATGCTTTCGTGGCGATGGCGCGTGCTGGCGGAGTGTCCGATGTCGATACGCTGATGGATAATCTAGAATATGACCGCAATAGCGCCACCTACAAGTTAGTTGACTTTACACTGGGCTTAGTTGATACTTCTCAAGGTCAAGACCGAATTCGACATTACCTGTTCAATGGCACCCAGCTACAACGTAATTATGCAGCACTTTACTTTAAACGAAAAGGTGCAAAAGATATTTTAATTGAAGCAGTGCAGCAGGGCTGTATTGACAGAGTGCAAGCATTTTCTAAATAAAACAGCAATGTCAGAAAATCCCAATCAACCAAGAGAATATGATGCAGTACTTGGCGGACAAGTACCACCTCCAAAAGATGGTGTGGTTTTAGGAGGTATTGAAGGTGTTAAACGACGGTTGATCAGCGCTACATCCCTAGAACAACAAATTATCGCCGTTGAAGAAGCCCTAAAGTATGGCCAAGCTGGTACAAAATTGGTGTTTCAGATTGTAAATACTGAATCGGAAAAGTTGGAATTTACAGTATCGTCACTGCTGGGAGAACAAGCATTAGCAAAAGTACAGTTTCATCTACACAGTGATATACCATTAATCTCTGCGGTTGATGTAAACTACAGTCGTTTGCAAAATTTGCTTGCTTCCAGAAAGTGGAAAGATGCAGACCAAGAGACTGCTAGTATAATGCTGCGCGTATGCGATCGCAAACCACAAGGATTTTTAGACCCATCAGACGTTGAAAAATTCCCTTGTGAAGATTTAAACACGATTGAAACTCTCTGGCAAAAATATAGCAATGGACGCTTTGGCTTTGTTGTACAGACGGATATCTGGCAAATTGTTGGCTGTACATCCAATCCTGACTGGGAAGCGTGGTGTCGCTTTGGTAAAGGTGTGGGATGGTTTTCTCAAGGTGCTTGGCGGTATTGGAATGACTTGACATTCGATTTGAGTGCTAACGTAGGACATCTACCCCGTGGCGGTGCATTTATAGGTTGGGGGTTAGGTGACTTTTGGACAGGTTGCAGAACCCTGTCTGCGCTTGCAGAGAAATTAGCAAACTGCAAAATAGCCTAAATTTGGGAACACTGGTATTAGCAACAGGTAAAAAGCGATGTCAGATAATACCAATCAACCCAGAGAATATGATGCTGTGCTTGGCGGAAAAAATCCTCCGCCAGTCGATGGTGTAGTTTTAGGCGGATTGTCAGGCGCAAAACGAAGTTTCGCTAACAGTGATGAAAATTACCGCGTTTTAGCGCTTTCGCAACTCATTAACTATAGACAAGAAGGCTGGGATTTAGTAATTCAGGCTTTAAAAGACCCATCACAACGGGTACAGCTAGCAGCATATAAATTATTGCGGGATATCTCAGAATTAAAAATAAAACAGGCAATTTTAGAATTTAATCCCTATCGGTTTTTTGAGTGTGTTTATACAATTGAACTTAATCAGTATTATGATGCAGCGATCGCCATTCATCCCGATGGCAAAACCCTAGTCTGTTGCGATGCTAGCGACACTTCTGATGAAGAATCTCAAAGAAATAGCAGTATTATTGGTGGGACTTCTCTAGATTTTAAAAAGTGGGATTTGAAGACAGGAAAAAGCCTTCGCACCATCAATAAAACCTTTGGTACCAGAATGAAGCACTACCCAGAACATTTAACTTTCAGTTCCGATGCTCAAACGTTGGCGATAGTTGGTTTTCAGCATGACAAGACCATTATAACTGAAATTTGGAATCTCAATACTGAGCAATTAAGTCATCTTATTAGCGGACAACCGTTGGGGGACTCTAGAATTAGAACGCGTAATACTATTACCGCTACTACTCTTAGTTCTGATGGCAAAATATTAGCTAGCGGTAATGAAGCTGGTCATATTATCGTCTGGGATTTAGAAAATAAACAAAATATTGACATTACCAAAGGACATTTACAACGTATAACTTCTGTCGCTATTAATGCAGATACAAACATCCTCGCAAGCGCTAGTTATGATAAACCTATAAAAATCTGGGATTTTAGAACTGGAAGTGAAATTTACACATTGGTAGGAGAGGATACTTTTGACTATCATTCTAATCGTGTATTGCTGGCAATTAGTCCGAATGGAAGAACTTTAATAACTAGCGACCATCATATGCCAAAACTCATCAGAATATGGGACTTGAGAACTGGTAAAGAAATTCATAAATTATTTAGTAATACCGATCCATTGAGATGTTTTACTTTGAGTGCAGATGGAAAAATCTTTGTTAGTTGTGGCGGTGATATTAATATCTGGAATTTGCAGACACAAGAATTACTTGCTAAACTTCCTGATGCCACAAGGGTTACTATTAGTCCAGATGGACAGACTATTGTCAGTTACGTTGGGAAATTCATTCAAGTATGGCGAGTTCCATAGAATCAAGGATAGGTGCGATTCCAAATAAGTGCGATCGCATTTCCTGAATTGGGAATACTGGTATTAGAGTGGAGGAAGAAAATTATGCCAGAAAATCCTAATCAACCGGGAGAATATGATGCTGTAATTGGTGGACAAACACCACCTCCAGTTTCCGGTGTAGTTCTAGGCGGAATCGAAGGCGTTAAGCGTCGTCTTTTAAGTAATAATTTAGAAGTAAAAATGGCTGCACTCACTGAAGCTATCAACTATGGGGATGCAGGCTTAGAGTTAGTCATTCAAAGTTTACAGAATGAATCAGTGCAGTTAAAAGCGGTAGCATATAAGTTATTACATAAAAGAAAAGAAGCTGGTATTGAACAGGTTATTGCAGCTTTAAATCCATACCATTATAAATTTTTTGAATGTTTAACAACTTTAAGCGGACATACATCAGATGTATTGGGCATAGCATTTAGTCCTAATGGAAAAACTATTGCTACTGGAAGCTGTAATAATGACGTCAAATTATGGAATATTCAAACAAGCCAATTAATTTGTACATTCGACGAAATATTAACTCCTTACTCACTTGCATTCAGCCCAGATGGAGGAACTTTGTATGGGAGTAATTGGAATGAAATAAAAATTTGGGATTTACAAAATAAGCAAGAAATTCGTACTCTGAAAGGAGATTTTAATGCTGTTCAGTCCCTTGTTGTTACTCCTGATGGAACTCTAATTAGTAGTAGCCAAGATAACAATATTTGTGTTTGGGAACACCCTCTTTCAGGAAAATACTATAATTTGGAGCAACATTATTGTCACGTTTTGGAATTCAATATTGTTAATCTTGCACTTAGTATTGATGGGAGAGTTTTAAGTATTGGCAGTGCTGTTGATAGGGCGATAAAAATTTGGAATTGGAAGCAAAGACAACAAATTGCCACTTTAGCGAACGAAACATTGGATTCAAATTATGAGCTACCAGTACTCTCTTGTGTTGCTATTAGTCCAGATGGAAAAATTGTTATTGGTGGTGGAGAAAATCAAGTTGATGTTTGGGATATAGGAAAAAAAGAGAAAATTTATACAATTACCCTGGAAGCAAATAATAGTATTCGCTCAATATCTGTTAGTAAGGATAGTAAAACTTTCTTTGGTGCTTTAAATCGCACTATTAGAATTTGGAATTTACTTACAGGCGAAGCAATTCACGATTTAGAAGGACATTCAGCTAGTGTTACTTGCATAGCTGTTAGTCCTGATGGAAAAACTATAGTTAGTGGAAGCCATTATGGAACTATCAAAATTTGGAGTATACCAGACTAATACTAATTCGTAATTCATAATTCGTAATTAGGACTTTTGCAAGAGGTTAAATATTTAGGCTGGGCATCTTTCCCAGCCCAAGCACTTATTTACACCCAACGCCCTACAACTACTCGCACAGTTCCATCTGCTAATACTTCTTCATCCTCCACATTAAAACCTTGTTCTTGCACTGTTGCCATCAAGGTTTTATGAGCATATTTTTGGCTGATGGAGTTAACAAACTGCTGTTGATTAATTTTTGCTCCCCAAAAGTCTGCAACTATTTCGTAATTTTCACCACTGCGGCGAAAACCTAAATCATAACCATTCTTCTGGCGAATCACATACTCAGCTTGAGTCGTATCGCCTTGATATCCGCGTACATTCGTGTTGCATTCAACTTGATAGTTTAATTCTTGCAAAACTTCATGCAGAATTTCACCGTGTTTGATTTGGACTTTGATAGTTGTGAAATGAGACATAATACCAATTTTGGATTTTAGATTTGGGATTTTGGATTAAATAACGAGGCGTAGGAAACACGTATTTTTTCTATTTTAATCGACTTCTAAAGGGCCTATTCCTTGTTCGGTTGAATATTGCTTTAATTCTTCTACCAACAGCACATCATTAGAGGCGGTTCTGGCACCGGCTTGTGCTGCCCATTGCTTTAATGCTTCAATTTGTTCATGTGCGATCGCAGCTAGTGGCACTGTCTGCGCTACAGCCTGTAAAATATCCTCTGTATTAAAGTCTCGGCGCTGTCCCTCAACTCTTGTGGAAAACGCTTGGTGCATGGCATCAACGATTACCTGCTCAATTTCCGCACCGCTAAAATTGAGACTTTGTTTGGCTAACAAAGCTAAGTTAAATTCTCGCAGCCGATTCGGGCGTAACCGTTGCAAATGCACCTTAAAAATCTCTTGGCGTTCGGCTTCTGTAGGTAGATTCAAAAAGAAAATTTCATCAAATCTTCCTTTTCGCAACAACTCGGCTGGTAATATTTTCACATTATTTGCCGTGGCGACAATAAACACACTCGCGGTTTTCTCCTGCATCCAGGTAATCAAACTGCCAAATACGCGGCGCGATGTCCCCGAATCCCCATCAATGCTACTGGTAATATTGCCAAAGGCTTTATCGATTTCATCAATCCACAAAACGCACGGTGCCATTGCTTCAGTTAGCTGAATCATTTGACGCACGCGGCTTTCACTTTCGCCGACAATCCCACCAAATAAACGCCCAGAATCTAATCTTAATAACGGTAAGCGCCATTCATGGGCAATTGTCTTGGCTGAAAGAGATTTACCTGTTCCCTGAATGCCCACAAGTAACATCCCTTTGGGGTTAGGAATACCGTAGCGTCTGGCTTCTTCGGTAAAAGCATCTTGGCGCATTAGTACCCACTGTTTGAGTTGATCTAATCCACCAACTCGTTTGAGTGATTCTTGGGGTGTGAAAAATTCTAAAATCCCAGTTTGGCGGATTGCTTGCTTTTTTTCTTCCAATACGCCGTCAATGTCAGACTCATTTACCTGCTGTTTAGCAGCTAAAGCTTTTGCCAACACTCTCGAAATTCGGGTGCGACTTAAACCTTGACAGGCTTTAACTAACTGTTCTCGCGCCAAGCCAGAAACATTTAATTTATCTGGTACTACCAACTGTTGAATTAAATTATCTATTTCGCTAACGCTAGGTAAGGGAAAATCCACTACTGTCACTTCTTGCAGTAACTCGTCGGGAAGTTCTAAAGTATGGCTGGTGGTGATGATAATTTTACGCGATCGCTTTAACTCCCGCGTCAAGTTTCGCAACTCCCGCACAATTGGGGCATTTTTCTCCATAGTCGGATTTTTCACAAATGGATGCAAATCCCGCAGTACAAACATTGCAGGTGTTTGGGCATCGGCTTTGCCAATTCGCCCTAACGCCGCCATCACCGAACCTTTATCTGCACCATTGTCACTCCAACCCCGGACAATATCCCAAAATAAAAGCTGTCGTTTGGGCACAGAACGCAATGCAACTTGCTGCAACACTTCTTCCACAGGTTCTTCTTCAACGGAAATCACATACAGTAAGGGATACCTTGCCCGAATCATCAAATCAAGTTGCTCTACTAAGGAGGCGTATTGCTGATTCTCGCTGTTATGAGTTGCATCTCCTTTTCCATATTGATGAAAATTGCTCATTTCTCTTGAAAATGGGTATAAGGGTATAGGAAGAAGAGTTTTTAGCATTGCTGATTTGAAGTATGAAATTCCCAAATCAAGTGTTTAAAACTCTTATCTTTGCGCTTTTGCGCCATTTCAAATGTTATGTTTATTTCTGCCGTGCTGTACTAGTAATTATTTAGTCTTAATTAATACTATATTCTTTCCAAGAATACTAGTATAAATTCATCAAAAAAATATAAAAATTAAGGACTTCCAGTAATCAACAGTCTGTACCAACGTAAAAAGGCTGGCGATCGCCAAAGAAGCAATCCCAGCTATCTGCATCTTTGCATCTTCTGAGGTTTTATTTGGTTTTGTTCATTTTTAGCCAGTTGTAGAGTGGGAACTGAACTCCATTGAGCGCTGTATCAATATGTAGAGCGTTTCTACAGCACTCACGCTTACAACTGGCGTAGTATGGGACACCAGTTGCGGAAAGTTTTGTCCTATCCTTCGTACAACTTCTTCACTGTCCCGTTGCGTTGCTAAATCCATTGAAACTGGAACCCAAAGACATTGGATGCCAAATTGCCAAAATTGTTCAGGGCATTCTCCCATATTCCAACTCCAGAAGCTTCAACAGCTTTTCTTCCACAACGGTAAGATAAGGACGGCTCAACTTCCCCAAAGACTGCAACAGACTTTTGACTGTCTCCAAAGAGCAAATCTGAATACACCCGATTAATGCGATAAGCCTAACGGCATGGCTTCGCTTACCGCCGATTAGCTACATCTGCTGACATCCAGACTCCAGGTAATTCAGTGGCTTCAGGTAGTCAATCCATACAAAAAACAAAAGATTAGCTAATAGTATTTATGTAACACACTATAACCACATAATACCTTTATGCGAATTGAACCATACGAAGATAGCCAACTTGATACCATCAAAAGTCTTTCACTTCGGGCATGGAGTCCAGTCTTTGATTCGATTCAAAAAGCGATGGATATTGAGGTTTACCATTCATTCTACCCTGATGGTTGGCGTGTAAGCCAGCTTAATGCTGTCGAGTCCGTCTGTACTACAGCAGACATGAAGGTGTGGGTTGCCATCGACTCTGATTCAACCGTGGGCTTTGTAGCCGTGAAACTCGATTCAGAGAGTAGTATGGGAGAAATCTACATGATTGCTGTTGATCCAGATTATCAACGTCTTGGCATTGGAGCCGCTCTGGTCGAGTTCGCTCTTAATCAGATGAAAGCTGCTGGTATGTCCATTGCTATGGTCGAGACTGGAGGTGATCCTGGTCATGCACCAGCACGTTGTACTTATGAAAAGCTGGGTTTCGGGTTGCTACCAATTGCCAGGTACTTTAAAAAACTGTAAAACGCATTGAGACAGGATATTTGTAAAAACCTGTATTTCGAGTCTCACTAATGCTTGATTTCTCATTACCGAACAAGGCTTTTTAGTCAAAATTTTATTTTGTAGAATCACTTACAGCATTGTGGCATTGCTTCTTTGTTGCATTAATCTCTAATTTCCGACTCCAAGACAGTCAGCACTTTCTCTTCCAGTCCAGTCAAATAAGCCCGATTCAGCTTCCCCAACGACTCCAGAAACTTCTGCACCGACTCCTCCAGCCCACTCGAATATACCTGATTGATGCGATCGCAAATCACCCGCATCTGCTCACACTCGGCAGGCAGGTAATTATAAGATTTGAGGTGCTGCAAACCAACCGTGTACTCGCCATCCCACATTCTCACAGTGCAACTGAACTCATTTGCTTGGCTGACAATCGCCCAGCACCCAGCTTTGCCTCTAAGTTCGGGGTTGTCCTTTGCAAGGATTTGGCACACTTCACCTATCTGGTAGGTATTGGGTACTTTCGTGCGTTTCATGATCCTTTGCACCACATCTTTCACAATCCTACCAGTCGGCACTTTCCCACCAGCAAGTTCTACTGCTCTTAGCCACACTTCTTGCTGTTCCTGGGGTTCAAGCTTTGTCATGGGTCGCACTTGGCGCTCACTCGTGGGCAGAATTTGTGATCCATTGGTTGTCAAATTCTCATTTGCCACATTTTGACAACCAATGGTTGTCAAATTTTCGTAAACACCAGCTGCTGCAATCAAGTAATTTGACTGTTGCCGACTATGCCCAAAGCGATCGCGGCAGTATTCCTCAAATGTTTTATGCGTGGAGCGATAAAGCCGTCTGTCCCTCAATTCTGTCAGTGCTTTGCCCGCCTCAAAAAACGCCCGTTCCACCTTCCGCTCCAGGTGCAGGCGATCGCGCTGTTCTTCCTCTGTCAACTCTGGAACTTCAACAGCAGTAACCGTAATTGTTGCTGTAGCAGGATCTACTTGCTGGGAGATATCCTCATTTGTAGAGCTAGCTGGTGGTTCCGAGCCACTGGATGCGCCAGAGGTGGCTTTTTTGCGTTTACGAGGTGGTTTGTTCATGTTTCCACCTCTTTTAGTTCAATGGCATTTGCTCAAAGTGTGATAGTTAGTTGCGATAATCTCTCCCAAAGTACTCACCAACAAAACCTGTGGATTGACAGTAGCATGATTAAATATCACAATCTTCCTCCAGGTTTACACCGAAGGAAACTCCCAAAACTTCTTCGATTTTGCGAAGGTTTTCAATTGAAAGCGCCCCTTTAAGAGTTTCCTTTTCGATGTCATACCAGTAAGTGCGCGACAAACCAACTTCATCACATATTTGCTCTAGAGACTTACTCGAATCTAATCGAGCTTGCTTAATCCGCTCTCCTAGCCCCTCAATTTCAATTTCCTTGACTTGTCTTATTCGCATTTTTGCACTAATCACACTACCACCTCCTTAGAGTAAAGCGTTAACTATTAGTTTTACTATACACTACTAACTACTAGTTGACACACTATAAACTAATAGTGTACTATGAAGATGTAGAGAAAGCGCCCCCGACTACCAATCTAGAGCGCTTCTCTAATCCTAATTTCAAGGAGTTTAACAATCATGACATATCCGACATATAGCCAACAACAGCTGCAACTGAAATCTATTGCGCGGCTCAAGCAAATCTACAGCGAAATCGGCTGCACAGTCGAAGTAAGCGACAAACGCTGCAAGGATGCCTGGATTTCCGCCATTGTTAACTATCAGGCAAGCAAGGTTCAGAAACTCGCCCCCACTGCCCCCGACAACCAAGCCCTCGCCCAAGCCGAACTCGACAACTACATCGCCGACCAAGCCCAAACCGTAGCTCCCGAACCCCTCAGAATAGTCGAAATCTCGTTTGACCATCACGAATATTACGCTGATGACAAACTGGTAGCCAGCATCAGCCATGACGACAACCACTTAACGCAACGCTGGGTAGTGATGGTTAACGAGAAAGAAGTATTTCGTGCCAACACTCTAATGCGTTGCGATCGCTTTATCTGCACTCACTACAAAGACGGTTCATTACCTGTGCAGGAAAAAGCAGAGGTGCAGGGAAGCAGGGGTGCAGACGGGAAAAACTTACAACAGCTTTCTCCTCTGCCCCTCTGCACCTCTGCCCCCATGCCTTCCTCTTCTACCGAAAACCGAATCATGGCGCATATCTTCAACGAGTGCCAGAATTATGGGTTTGAAATTCTCGATGATGGCATTTACAACAACAAGGGCGTGAAACTGGGGCAAGTCGGATGCACTGACGGGAACTGGTGGGTGAAGAGGCGTTATTCAGTCCAGCAGCAGTATTCTAACTCGGTGCTTGATGCTGTGCGATCGCTGTCGATGGTGGACGTGTCTACTGATAGTAAATCCATTTTTGATGAATATTTTTTAGAGCAACCGTTAGAACAGCTAACTCGCGATAAATTACAACGGCTGCTGGAGAGAGCGGAGTTAGTCACAGCGTAATTCAGTAGTCAGAATCCAGGAGTCAGGAGTCAGTAAAGAAACAAAGAGCAGGGTGCAGAAGTTAATAAAATCTGCCTTCCTCCTCTTCTTCCCACCTCTTCCCGAAATTCTGACTTCTGAATTCTGACTCCTGAATTCTTCTCTCATTTTCCCTTTATTCACCTATTCACATCTATGCAACCTACAATCTCAATCCCCCAACACTGGGGCTACCCACGCTTTGCTTTGGATCGGCGTACACAACAAGGTTTGATTCTAGGACTTTACCACTACCCATCAGGCACAGAATTGGCTGAACAATTCGGTGATGGCTGGCGTGAGAGTGGCTGCAATTTCAGGATGTTGACCGCCCAAGTCTACTTCATATTAGCAAGATTAATGAACTGGTGAAAACAATTAAAAAACGCATTGCCGCTCTTGATGTTGAAGCGATTAACTACCTATTAGGAAGACGAGCATGATTGACAACATTAACGCACTTCAAACAAGTTGGTATCTTTCTCCACCTTGGCGTGGAACAATTCCACCCATTGCAGTTAATTTACTGGAGAGAGTTTTTCTCCGCACAACAAGAACGTTCGGTTACTGCTGCGGTATCCAATGGAAACACGAATGTTGGATTTATTCAATTGATTGCGGTAAAGAAATACTCCACGCCACACAAAACCAAATCATCGGGACTGGAGAGTTAGAAGTCATCACTGTGCAAAAACCTGTTTTTGTTTTGGGCGAACGAGTGATCCTCTGCTCTCACGACAAAGGAACAAAGCAACGGCTGGTTTTGGGGATTGCACTGGTGCATGATTCTTGGTTTTACCTTGTTGAATTGATGTCACCAACGTTAATTAATACACCAACTATATCGAATCGTTTCTCATTAGTTGGTGAAAAAAGTTTAGTGCGGGTAAATGTTTAATTCTCTTTAATCACACAACTAAAGTTATGTCACAAATTGAAATCGTCGAAATCATCGAACAAATAAAACAAGAGATTCAGGTCAACGCTAATGGTCAGGGTAAAGCCAGTGTTCGGGCAGCAGCAAGACTGGCTGGAGTTGATGAAAAAGCAATTCGTAGCTCTTTAGATAGTGCGGAACTGAAGCCTTCAAGATTAGCTATAATCCTTGCAGAGCATGGTTTTCATCCTGCGGAACTCCGAGAATGGAAAACCAACGGTATCCCCGATATTGCGATCGCTATTATCTTAGACTACTACGCTCACGAAGCAGGGCGATACTGTACTAAACAAGCCAGATTAGTTTGCAAAGCATTTAATACCATTGGCGTTAGAGCATGGATTCAAGACATTTTAGGATGGGTGAAACCGCCAACTGTTCAACAGCCACAATCGCCAATAGAAATCATTCTTCAAAATGCACAGAATCTAGTTGCAATTGCCCAACAACTTTTTGAGCAAGACTGCCGTCAGCGCGAACTAGAGCAAGCTATTCTTGCCCAACAAAATCTCAATCAACAACTACAACACCGTCTCAAAGCGGTTGAAGTTGAACAGGACAGGGTAAACACTCCATGCGGACATAAATATAGTATTGTTGGTTTCGCTAATCTTCAAGGTTTAGAAATATCGGTAAAAGAAGCGGGTACTAAAGGTAGAAAAGCAAGTGCATTGTGTCGGAAACAAGGAATAGAAATCGAACGCATTCATGATCCACGTTTTGGAAAAGTTGGTTTATATCCAGAAAGTGTGTTGATTGAGGTTTTTTCTACTGGTCAAAACTAACAGCAATTGTTTTCCCTATACATTTTTAGCTGGAGAAAAGTATCATGCAACAACTCAATTTGTTTCAGGAATCAACCCCAGTTTTACCCATCACTTATTACCCCGATTTCTTAAGTCAAGAACTTGCAAACGAATTCTACCAACACTGCTTGAAACTGGAGTGGCAGCAGAACCAAATCAGAATTGCGGGTAAAACAATGCCCGTCCCCCGCCTCGAATGTATTTACGGTGATGCTGGATGTGATTATCTTTATTCCAACAGCGTGTTTTTGAAGCCCCTAACTTGGACAGACAATCTGGCTAACTTGCGTGATCGCATCACGGCTTTGACTAGCTACAAATTCCGCATTGTTATCGGAAATCAGTATCGCAGTGGACAGGACAGTATCGGCTGGCATTCCGACAATGAACCATCGATGGGATTTAACCCAGCGATCGCTTCCATAAGCCTGGGGTCATGTCGCAAATTCCAAATCAAACCGAGAAATGGCAAACCGACAGATTTCTGGCTGGAACACGGCAGCTTACTCGTGATGCACCCAGGCTGTCAGTCTACGCATCTGCACCAAATTCCGAAAACCAACAAAGTGGTTAGCACCCGAATCAATCTCACCTTCCGACCACATACCGGAGGTGGGAGATCATTCTGACAAGGCCAGTGATCATGTAAAATGACAGTTTCTTAGTTCATCTGTACTATTAAGTCCGGTTAAAAAGCAGTCAATAGGACGAAAAAAACAACTACCAATACAAGTCCTGTTGATCGCTTCTCTTAAAACCACGCTTCTTTAACTCGTGTCTACGTAACTCACCTAAAAGGCGGTATGACTCAATACCCCAAGCTTTGCATTGCTTCAAAATACTGGAGGGGATATGAATATAATCGAAACCGATTCTCAAGCTCTACACTTACAAGAATGGTTAAATAGTGGCGTTGACGAAGAAATCATTGCTCTGAATGTGCGATCGCTGTCTGGGACTTTACCCTACGAATATCTCCTCTACAGTCCCAAAATCTCCCGTCGCAATGATGGACGATTACGCGATCGCGATTTGAAAAAATATCAGCACATTGAATTCGGCGGCTGGTGGTGCAGTGGCGTTGACCCCCTGAACGAATACGTCCTGATGATGTGGGGCTGCTTCAAACCCGACCACCCCCGAAGAGATCGCCAAAAGATCCACAAATTCATCAAGTACGAACATCCATATAGAGAAGAGACACGCGCTTTCTTCCTCCTAGTCCCGAATCGCATTTGGGTGAAAGTTTCCAATCGCAGCGGCATCCCCATCACTGAGGAAGACCTACAGCATCCTGGCGGCTTCTGGCATTGGGTTTGGAAGCATAATGTACCAGTCACAATTGTCGAAGGGGTCAAAAAAGCAGGGGCGTTACTGACTGCTGGTTATGCTGCGATCGCAATTCCGGGAGTAAACGCTGGATACCGCACACCCCAGGATGAGTACGGTACTGCCATCGGTAAACCATTCCTCATCCCCGACTTGAAACATTTCGCAACACGGGGGAGACTTGTCAACGTTTGCTTTGACCAAGACAACAAACCTGAGACAGTCCAGCGAGTCAGAACCGCTATCAGTCGCATGGGACGGCTGCTGGTAAATGAGGGTTGTTCACTGCGAGTGATTGATTTACCGCTAGGGGCAGAAAAAGGGGTTGATGATTTTATTGTTGCCAAAGGACAATCAGCTTTTGACGCACTCTACAACACTGCCGTTGTACTGGAGTTATGGGAGATTAAGCTGTTCACTCTGCTAACTTACCCACCGTCAATCGCACTCAACCAAAGATTCCTCGGCCATCTGCTTGTTCCCGAAGGCGAAAAACTGATTATCCTCAAAGCTCCCAAAGGAACAGGTAAAACCGAATGGCTGGCAACTGAGGTGGCGAAGGCGCATGACCAAGAGAGACGGGTATTAATAATCACCCATCGTATTCAACTGGGTGAGGCGTTGTGTAATCGGTTTGGTGTTAACTATGTTACCGAAGTCCACACTTCGGAAACAGGCACATTATTAGGATACGGGGTGTGCGTTGATTCGCTGCATCAAGAAAGTCAAGCGCGATTCAACCCCAATGACTGGTCGAATGATGTCATTATTATTGATGAATGTGACCAAGTATTCTGGCATTTGCTCAACTCTGGTACTGAAGTGCAAAAGCGGCGTGTGTCCGTTCTCAAAAACCTCAAACAACTAGTGCAGAATGTTCTAGGGAGTAGTCAAGGAAAGATTTACCTGTCTAGTGCAGATGTGTCAGATACTGATGTGAAGTATGTTTTATCACTCGCTGGAGAATATCGGGTTAATCCTTTCGTCATCGTCAACAACTATCGGCATGTAGCCGGAAACTGTTACAACTATTCTGGCAGTAATCCGAAGAATTTGATTGCTGCACTGGACAAAGCTATTGCCAGAGGGGGGCATCATTTATTATGTTGTTCTGCTCAAAAAGCCAAGTCAAAATGGGGAACCCAAGCACTTGAGGAACGCTTTCGCCGCAAATTTCCACATCTGCGAATACTGAGAATTGACAGCGAATCCGTTGCTGATCCATCTCATGCGGCTTTCGGTTGTATCGCTCACTTGAACGAAATTCTGACTCAGTATGATTTGGTTATCGCATCTCCAAGTTTAGAAACTGGGGTCAGCATCGATATTCGAGGACATTTTGATGGTGTTTGGGGGATATTTCAGGGAGTGCAACCGGTTAATTCTGTGCGGCAGATGTTGGCAAGGGTTAGGGAAACTGTTGACCGTCACATTTGGGTGAGAGAATGGGGGATGGGTGTTGTAGGCAATGGTTCCACATCCATCGGAGGATTGCTGCGAAGTCAACACGTCGCAACACAGGCTAACATTGCGCTGTTGTCGGCGGCGGACAATGACGATTACAGCTTTATTGACCAGAATTTTCAGCCGGAGTCATTGCAGACTTGGGGTAAGCGGGGTTCTGTGATTAACGTGGAGATGCGGCGCTATAGAGAATCTGTGCTTGCGGGGTTGGTCGAGGATGGTTACACCATTATCGATGCCGACGATGTTGATGATGACGAGAGTGGGGCAGTAATCGAGTCGGTTAAGGCGGCATCTGTTGAATTGTATGCTGCGGAGTGTCAAGCGATCGCGCAAGCTGATGAACTCTCTGGGGCTGAACTGAAGAAGCTGCAAGACAAACGGGCGAAAACGAAAACCGAGCGACACCAGCAGCGCAAGGCGGAATTATCCCGTCGTTATGAAGTTGATGTAACGCCTGATTTGGTCGAGAAAGATGACGACGGCTGGTATCCTCAACTGCGGATGCACTATTATTTGACACTGGGACGGGAATTTCTGACGAACCGTGATGCTAAACGAGCTGCATCGCAGTTAGAGGCTGGGGAGAATTCAGTTTGGAAACCGGATTTTAACAAAGGACAGTTATTACCTGCTGTGTTGTTACTCGAAAATCTGAATCTGTTGCAGTTTCTCACGCCAGACGTTCAGTTGCGGGGAAGTGACAAGAGGATGGTGGAGTTTAAGGCTCTGGCTGTTCAGCATAGGCACGTTATCAAAAATTACTTGAATGTTTCGATTTCTGAAAAACTGACCCCGATTGCGATCGCTCAGAAGTTACTTGCCAAGATCGACTTGAAGTTGGATTATGTTGGTCGGTTGGGTAAGCGTGAAAATCGGGAGTGCGTCTATCGGTTTGTTGCCCCTGATGATCAGCGTAATTCAATTTTTGGGCAGTGGTTTAATCGGGATGAAGTGTTTCTTAGTGAGTCGGTGTCAGTCAGTGATAATATAGTTTTATCGACACCAGTGATTGACACAACCTCCCGAATATTAGAAGAGGTAGTGGAAAGCCCCCAAGGACAAGCCTGGAAAGGGCTGAAACTGAAAATACAGCAAGGCTTGGACAGCGCTGGCTCGTTCTACAACCAGTTAGTCTCCACAATTGGCTCGGCTGTTGGGGTGGCTGGTAGTGAGCCTTACTGGAATGGGTATTTGGGGCAGTGGCAGGTTTGGGTCAGCTTTACGGATGGGTGTAAGTCTGTGGTCTGTGATTGGCTCAAAACGGCTTAGACCAATGAAGCTCCCGCTTAATATTGAATAAGTTTTTGTGGTCTAGTGTAGTTGTTCAGATTTGCAGGTACTTCAATATGTGGATGTAATTTGGGATCACTTATGGGCACAGCCGCCGTCAATTTTAAGGGAATTTCTCCTGCCCATACTGGTATTTGATAATCAGCTTCATCATCAATGGGCCCACCAGTGCGAATCTTTGCTGATGCTTCTGTCAGCGGTAAAGATAGGACTATAGTTCTGGCTAATTCGTTATGGCAAGGCGATCGCACTTGCGACCACCGTCCAAGAATAACGTGTTCTGTAAATGCTTTCAAGGCAGCTAATTTTTGCTCTGCATCTTCGACCAGTGTTGCTTTACCAAATACAACTACTGAATGATAATTCATTGAGTGGTGAAACGCCGAGCGTGCCAATACTAATCCATCAATTAAAGTCACTGTTACGCAAACATCAATACCTTGTTGCAGGGTTCGCAGCATTCGACTAGCAGGTGAACCGTGGATGTATAAGGTATCCTCAACTCGTCCATAGGCTGTAGGGATCACAAAAGGCTGTCCATCTGCGACAAAACCTACATGGCAGACTAATCCTTCATCCAATATTTGATAAATGGTATCGCTTTCATAGTTTGCTCGTTGGGGTACGCGTTTAACTGTTGTTCTTTGGCTGGGGGCTTTTTGTTGAGGCATGGCTGGAAATTTGTACTCTATATCGTTAGAGTAATCAGGTAAGTGGAATGGGACAAGTGCCACTTTTTGAATAAATTACCAGTCCACTTATCTCATTTGTAATTCCTAACCCGAATGGATTTTGTTATTAGTATTGACCTAAAAGCAGCTTTGCCTTTGTATCGTCAAGTTTACGCCCAACTACGTCAGGCTATTCTTTCGAGAAGATTAACCCCAGGAAAAAAACTGCCTTCAACGCGAACGCTTGCTCAATTGCTTAGTGTTTCCCGCGCCACTATTACCCAAAGTTATGAGATGCTCCTAAGTGAAGGTTATCTAGAAACAATTGTCGGTTCGGGAACATTTGTCTGTCGTCAACTCCCTGATGAATTACTAAATACCACACCGATTCAGCCAAAATCACAACTACCTCATTCTTCAATATCCTTATCAACTTATGGCGAAAGTTTGAGCGATCGAGCTTTTTTACACCTACCAGAAGCAGAAGTAGAAATTAGCTTTAGTTATGGGCGACCAGCTTTTGATCAATTCCCAATAGACTTGTGGCGTAAGCTCTTGTCTCGCCATTGCCGCTTTAGTCGATACGTGCTTGACTATACTTATGACTCTACGGGATATCAACCTCTAAAAGAGGCGATCGCTGACTATCTGTCACGCTCCAGAGCGGTTAAGTGTGAGCCAGAGCAAATCATTATTGTTGGTGGTTCACAGCAAGGACTTGACTTGATTACACGTATATTAATTGACCGTGGTGATTGGATAGCGGTGGAAGAACCAGGTTATTTAAGCGCTAGACGAGCTTTTTTGGCACAGGGAGCTAGTCTATTCCCTATATCTGTAGATCAATCTGGCTTAATAGTCAGTAGCCTAACAACAGATATCATCCCTAACATTAAATTCGTCTATGTCACTCCATCTCATCAATTTCCTACAGGTGCTACGTTATCTCTTTCTCGCAGGTTAGAGTTATTAGCTTGGGCGCACAAATCAGGGACGATGATTATTGAAGATGACTATGACAGCGAGTATCGTTATGGTGAGCGTCCCATACCAGCATTGCAAGGATTAGACCAAGCTAACTCAGTGATCTATCTGGGTACATTCTCTAAAGTACTATTTCCGGCTTTGCGTCTTGGTTATTTAGTTTTACCACAGAATTTAGTGCATATATTTGCTCGTGCAAAATGGCTCGCAGATCGGCAATGTAGTTTGTTAGAACAGTACGCCCTGACTGATTTTATTACCGAAGGACATTTAGAACGCCATATTAGAAGGATGCGCGCGCTCTACGACCAACGCAGGCAGACTTTGGTGCAGTCTTTGTTTTCTTATTTCGGTGACAAAATTGAAATATCTGGCGAAAATGCCGGAATGCACCTGATGGTCAAAATCAATACTGAACTCGCTGATGATAAAATAGTCCAGCTTGCTGCTCTTGCTGGCGTAAGTATTGGAGCAGCGTATCCTCAATATTTAAAACATAGCCCTGGTAGCGAATTTATCTTAGGATATGCTGAACTCAATGAGCAGAAAATTCAAGAGGGAGTACGCCGACTAGCTCAGATAATACTAATTTAAATACTACCCCAATTACTAACGCACTATGAATGTAAGTAAGAATTTATTGCTCTTGTCTTACTATTAAGTCCAGTTCTATTTTCAATTTTTGACAATCGCTTCAAGCTGACTAAGCAGATTTTCTAGCTGTTGAGTTTTTTTCGGATCACTCCAAAGCATCTTGTTTTTCTTTGCCACCTCAATCGTGTTAGTTAAGCGTTGTTTCAGGCTTACAGGTTCGGACTCGGACAGTGCTTTTTTACTACCATTCAATGCTTTAACTCGTTGCTTGATTTCAGAAAGGCTAAGGAAATTATTGATAGCTTCTTCTAAAACTTTTTGCCTGCTATCTTTGTCTTTGACACTAGCAATCAAAATTCCTTTAGTGTAATGAATTTTACCTTGACGAATAGCATTCAATATTTCTACTGGTTTTTTAAATAAGGGAAGTCGAGTTGCAACGAATGATTGCCAAGTAATTCGCCCGAATGAATTAAATACCTGTTGAACAAGTTCAGCTTCTTGACTAACCAAAACGTTTTGGTTAACAGTATTTTTTGTTGCGTTGTTCATTCGGTAAAGAAAACTAACAACTTGCTCAGTTTCATAGCCCAGTTGAATTTCAAGCACTCGCAAGGTGTTGTCTAATTCCTCTAAAGCACTGAAGTCACGACGATTTGTATTTTCTGATATCGCAGCATAAAAAGCGGTATGATCATCCCAATCAAAAACCTTGACTGGTATCTCTTCCAATTTTAGTATCGCTGCTGCTTTTAATCGCCGAAGTCCTGCAACCAACTCATATTTTTCAGATTGAGTGGGATGGGGACGTACCCACAGAGGAGAACGAATTCCATTGGGTTGAATATCATTTAGCGCCCACTGTTGTAGCTCTTCTAAATCATAGTAATGCCGAACTGGTTTGCCATCTGGAATAAATGTGAATGTACAAACAATTGCGCTGTGCGGAATGATTTGTTCTTGAGCTATTTCCGCTATTTGCACAATTTCCTGAGTAGTGGCTTGTCCAAAGACAAAATTCAGCTCTTCATTGTTAGCAATATTATCCTTGAGTTTTCGTCGAGTCATGATTCTGATTCAAATAACTTCAAAGCTTCTGTTAGGATTTTGACGTAAGCACTTGCCGCCGCTTTAGGAGCTTCTCCCTTCATACGAAACACTGTACTACCTTGTCCAGGTGCATCCTTAATACATTGACGGTCAGGAAGGGTAGTATTAAGCAAAGGTATAATACCGCTTTGCAAAGCTTCTCTAGCTTCTCGTAACAAAATAGTGTTGTCTTTTACTGCATTTAGATAAATCGCTGCTATCGGTAGCCCTCCTCGAATTTCCTTTGCTTGACGCACAAATTGTACAATTTTACCTGTACTTGCTAAATCGATCATGGAGTCCCTGCAAGGAATAAGTACTAAATTAGAACGGATCAAAATTGCTTTTGTCACCTCACTTGCATTTCCTGGTCCATCAACAATTACAACATCATAAGACTCTGCTAACTTTGGAAGTTCGTCAAATAAAACCTCTGGATCACCAATGACCTTACAAGGCAAGTTCAGATCCTTCAACCAACTTGATGAGCTTTCCTGCCCATCTGCATCAACTAAAATAGTGGAATGCCCCATCTGGGTAAACCAATCAACAGCATGAACTGCTCCTGTTGATTTCCCTGCTCCACCTTTCTGGTTAGCAAATGCCAAAATTTTAGGAAGCTTTTCAGATTTGGTCGTAGTCTTCGTAGGCTTGGATTTTACCATAGGAGCAATTCTCACTTTGCAACAATTGTATTAGTCTTCATAGAATTATCATTTCTAAGATAATTTTCAAGTATTCTTTTAAAACAGATTCAGCAGAGTATTTATTATCGAAATAAGTCAATCAACCAAAATATATGGCTTGATGTTATCACTGATTCAAAAAAAAGAATAAAAATAAAGTTAACCAAAACGTTTTGGTTAAATAAAACGAATACAAGTAACCCCTCTGACAGAGAGACTAATGAAATCTACCGAGCGTCCATCTAAAACACCAGAGAAACAAGAGCCAAAGCTCAACGGTCAAACTTCCAAATTTAGCCCTACCCCGGCTGATGACAAATTGCCAGAAGAACTCATAACTGAGCCGCAGCCTGTCAATGAAAAACCCGTAGAGCCGCCAAAAATTGAGCCACAGGTGACTGGCAAGCGCAACAAGAAAAAAATAGATTTGCCACCAGCAACCAAACCTCATATTTCCTTTCAAGACCGTCTCGAAGAACCAGAATTACCGCCAGAACCCTGTCAGCACATGCAATTCCTGGATTGCAACTCGGAGGTAGGGCGTGTGATATTCGAGTGCTACCACTGCAAACAGGGGATAATCAGCGAGTACACCGGAGATCCCGTAATGGGCGAGTACAAAGGACGACCTTCAGTAATTTTCGCAAAAGTAAAATGCCCCAACTGTGGGCAAACAGCGATTAGACTGCAAGCAAGGGAAGTACTTTCGACAACAGCGATACCTTCACCTTGGCAGCAATGATGGTACACACCAAGATCAAGAGTGATTGGTGAAAGATATTTACGATTGATAATGCAAATGAGATTTTTACCCTCAATAATAACTGCACTAACGGCACTGACACTAACTAGTTGCAGTACTACTACTGCTGAACAGTATGAAGCTACAGCGCTCACCAGTTACTCCTGGCAAGTCAAGTATGCGAATAACCTAACAAGTCAACCACAGCCACGTATTGAAATCTTTGCGAATACTTCAGTGGTGAATCGGAATGGAGTAAAACCACCAGGAGCAGTTGTTGGGCCAGACGACCGTGGGCTATGGTGGCCTACTTTACCTCCGCGGCCAAGTGTTGATGAAGTTGAACAACGTAAAAAATCTCAAGAAGAGGCAGGCAAACCTGAATTGATGAAAGATGTTCAGTACAAACTGACCTACGGAGTGGGTAATTTACAGAGGACACTACCTACTAATTATGATGTTTATCGGCAAGTAGTAAAAGCTTACCCCCAAAGAACCCCTTTGGAATTAACTTTGGGTGTGAATGATGATTCAGTTGAGAAAGCTGAACCTGTAAGCAAGTAATAACGCACTCGTTACATAGTCAGCAAGAAGTTAAAGATCAAGACTGAATTGCTTTTCAACAAAATATTGACAGTAAAGTATAAATCAAAGAGTCAACGATGATCTAATTTAATTTCTGCTGCGTTGATAAAAAAGATTTCAAAAAATCCTGATGGGGGCTATATGGGGGCTATATATACCCCAACAATAGCTCAGGACTTTGGGAACATTTTGACCCCTATATAGGGTATATATAGGGGCTAAGTAGGGTATATTTGACTAGCTGACATTTTGTACCCCACTTAGCCCCCAAGGGGTTATGATAAACTCTTGAGATTAGGAAAAAAAGGGGAAGTTATTTTATTTTTCTTTCTCTTGCCCTTGCAGATCACTTGAACAGATAATTTTCACAAATAAAAGTTTATTACTTGGAGCAGATGTCAAACATTCACACCTTACAAAAAATTTTTCCTGCGGGTTTCGATAACGGTTACGGAAGCCTAAAACTTTTAGTCGATGGCTTTGAAGTAGTTCGTGTCCCCAGCTATATAACTAATGCCGAGATGGAAGATGTACCAGGACGGGTAGTTTTTAACGGTAATGCTTACACAGTTGGAGAGTCAGCTTACCGTACAGGAAATTATTTTGACCGCAACACAGACAATAATGAAAATAAAGTCAATAACGCATTATTGACTTTATTGGGTGCATTGGCACATCTACCACACCGTAAGGCTTGGCACTTAAAATTAGTCGTCAGTTTACATGATGTTGCTCTGGCATCAGAACTACAAAAAGTACTAAATGGAGAATATCAGCCAATACTTGCTGGCAAACAATCAGACGTGAAGGTAGAAGTGCTGAAAGTTGTACTAGAAGGTATGGGTGCATTGTTTGGGCATCCACTACCCAAAAAATTAACCATTTTAGACTTTGGCAATGGTACGACCCTGTATTCTCGTTACAACCGGGGTCAACGAGAAGTTCACACTGCCTACCCTATCGGTGTAGAAGTTCTCATCGATGATATCTCCCAAAAAATGAAACATTTAAATGGCGGAAAAATCGGAGATCCATCCAAAATCCGATTTTGTTTGGAAATGGGGCATACCAGATACAGCCGTGACATCGAGATCAAAGATATATACAGCGCTTCTTTAAAAGATTGGTATGAAAAATACTTGAAGAAAGTGGTGAATCTGACATTGGATGCCAAGCACCAAGGGGATGAAATCTGGGCGATTGGTGGAGGCTGCCTTTTACCAGGGTTCAAGAAGCTTTTAGAGAAAAACGGTTTCAAAATTTTGGACAATCCGGTGGAAGCTAATGTCTTTGGGCTTCTAGAAATGGCGAAAACCATTAGCAGCAAAAATCTAACGGGCACATCTCTTAAGTGAATATAACTATGGCAGATAAAAAAGACTTAGCACCGGAAAAAGTTCGCCTCAAAGATAATTACCGAGAGCGCATATTTGCAGAATCGCAAAAACTAGATAAAAGCTACCTGGACACGCTTTACTTTATAGTTGATTGCTATTTTGTTTTCATCAAGGCTGGATTACCTGCACAACTTTTACCTAACTCACCTTTTAATACTGAATCAAACCAACTCACGTCTTGGACTCAAACTCCATTTGCAGACGAGAAAGAAGAGGATTCTTCAGGAGAAACATTCAGCCTTGACTTTGATTTGTAGCCAAAATGTAGGATTTATGTCTGATTTCTGAACAAGCGATCGCAGCACTATAGCGTCATCGCTTTCTTTTGCATAAAGGAGATAATTCTAGCACCTCTGTTTGCTAAAGTAATTCTAAGGCGCGTGAATTTCCGAACAATCCA
Organism: Nostoc sp. CALU 1950; assembly: GCF_051172895.1. Taxonomy (NCBI): domain Bacteria; kingdom Bacillati; phylum Cyanobacteriota; class Cyanophyceae; order Nostocales; family Nostocaceae; genus Nostoc; species Nostoc sp. CALU 1950. The sequence continues at coordinate 23,820 of NZ_JBDNJQ010000003.1, forward strand.
GAGACATCACAACAATGAGAATACTTCATGGCACCTGGATACCAAACGAGGAAACTGACTTTATTCAGTCAGGGTCTTTTTACTTGTGGGTAGAAACTCAATTATCCCAAAAAAGTCACATCAATAGTCAACAAATTCATCCTGGACATTTGGTTAAATCCGAATTAATCGCCTTTTTAGTACAGGAATTGGGAATTAAAGAACACAATACTCAATTTGTCCAACGCATATCTCCTAAATACTTTGCCTTACCAACCACCAATAATCAGCCCCTACCTTCACCAGAATTAACCAAGTATTTAGAAATTGAGTTGACTGACAGCTATGAAGAATTCCAATACTGGCAGGTAGATTGTTATGAAACAGTAGTATCTACCAAAAATGCCACAGCACTTAATATTATCAAATTACTTAAAGATATCCATTTTTTAGCAATATATAATGCGGAGAAGTTTCAAATTGGTTCAGATTTATTATTTTGGTATCATTACACTCAAAGTTTTAAACAAGTAATCCTCAAAGACCAATTTATTCCCGCCCTAAAATATCGACAGTTATCATCGGAAAATCCGAAGAAAAAAGGCAAAAGCAAGGCTGATAAAGTAGCATTTGAAATTTATGCCACCTGGGAAATTATTTCGTCACAATATGAAGCAAATATTCTTAAATATATTGACTATATGCCACTAATATGTGTGGCAGGTAAAGCAACAGTTAGCTATCCTATTGAGTTTTTTGATCGAGAAACACTATTGCGTCACTTTTCCGAATATGTACTTGATGATTTAGTGACTCACACCCCATCAACAGCTGCTTTTGACAAACAAATTACTGATTCTCTAATTGAATCTTGCTTTTACCCTCGTCAGCATAACCCACTAACAACAAATACTGCCCTCGATGAATATCGGCAATGGTTGATATGGAAAACCAAAATTACCCGCACTCAAGCTGATTCACCTTTTCATCTATGCTTCCAGTTACATTCTCCTGATAATGAACAAATAGACAATTGGCAAATTCAATTTCTAGTAGCCAGTAAACAAGACCCCTCTTTGAAGTTGGCGTTAGCAGACTACTGGACAATGAATCAATTTACCAAAACTGGTGTACATAAAGATTTCGGTAAAGATTTTGAAACAAATTTACTGCTGAATCTGGGGTATGCAGCCCGGATGTATCCCAAACTATGGCTTGGGTTGGAAACAGCGAGTCCAATCGCTATGCAACTTACCTTAGATGAAGCATTTGACTTCCTTCAAGAAAGTGCTTGGGTGTTAGAAGACTCAGGATTCAAAGTAATTGTACCTGCTTGGTATACTCCCACAGGTCGTCGTCGTGCCAAAATTCGCCTCAAAGCATCGGGTAGCAAACTTGCTGCAACGAAAGGGGAAACAAAAAGCTATTTCGGCTTAGACTCACTGGTGGAGTATCAGTATGAGTTGGCAATTGGGGAGCAAACTGTCACACCTATTGAATGGGAACAACTGATTAATGCTAAAACTCCCCTAGTGCATTTTCGCGGTCAATGGATGGAATTAGACCGGGATAAAATGCAGCAGTTACTCGAATTTTGGCAGTCAAAAGGCTCAGAACAACCCCAGATGACCTTACTGGAGTTTCTCCAACGCAGTGCTGAATTGGGGTCAGAATGGGAAATTGAACATGACGAAGCTTTGTCAGAGATGATAGCAAAGCTACAAGATAAAAGTCGCCTAGAACCAATTTCTGAACTTGATAATCTGCAAGGCACACTCCGAGAATATCAAAAGCGTGGTGTTTCCTGGCTACAATATCTAGAAAATTTGGGATTAAATGGCTGTTTGGCAGACGATATGGGTTTAGGTAAATCCGTGCAGGTGATTGCCCGATTAGTGCAAGAGAAGGAGTTACATTCAGCTCTGAAAGTAGGAGAAGAGATTACTTCTTTATCTGCCCTGCCCACACTATTAATTGCCCCTACTTCTGTTGTCGGCAACTGGCAGAAAGAAATTGCCAAATTTGCGCCTCATTTAAAAACTATGGTGCATCACGGTAGCACGAGGCTACAAAATCTGGCTGATTTCAAAGCTGCTTGTCAACAAAACGATGTGATAATTAGCTCCTTTACTCTAGTTCGCAAAGATGAAAAGTTATTGAGCGGCATCGAGTGGCAACGTTTAGTACTGGATGAGGCACAAAATATTAAAAATCCGAAAGCTGCCCAAACCAAAGCGATTTTAAAACTAAGAGCTAAACATCGGCTGGCATTGACAGGCACTCCTGTAGAAAACCGCTTACTGGATTTATGGTCAATTTTTAATTTTCTCAATCCTGGTTACTTGGGTAAAGAAGCCCAGTTTCGGAAAATTTTCGAGATTCCGATTCAAAAAGACAATGACCGTGTGAAATCTGCCACCTTGAAAAAACTGGTAGAACCTCTAATTCTGCGAAGGTTAAAAACTGACCAATCTATTATTAATGACTTGCCAGACAAAGTTGAACAAAAACTTTACACTAACCTGACCAAAGAGCAAGCATCGCTTTATGAAGTGGTGGTACTAGATGTAGAAAAACAATTGCAATCAGCAGAGGGAATTCAACGCAAAGGATTGATTCTTTCAACCCTGATGAAATTGAAGCAGATTTGTAATCATCCAGCCCAATTTCTGCAAGATGGGAGTGATTTTTCACCACTACGTTCCCACAAACTCAGTCGGTTAGCAGAGATGGTTGAGGAGGCAGTTGATGAAGGAGAAAGTTTACTTATTTTTAGTCAATTTACGGAAGTGGGTGAAAAGATTGAAAAACATCTCAAACATAGTCTACATTGCAATACTTACTATTTGCATGGTGGCACTAGTCGCCCACGTCGAGAACAAATGATTACCGAATTTCAAGACCCAAATACAGAACCATCGGTTTTTATCCTTTCCTTGAAAGCAGGGGGCGTAGGTATCACCCTCACGAAAGCCAACCATGTCTTTCACTTTGACCGTTGGTGGAACCCAGCAGTTGAAGACCAAGCAACTGACCGTGCTTTCCGTATTGGTCAAAAAAAGAATGTCTTTGTGCATAAATTTGTTACTATCGGCACTCTAGAAGAGAGAATTGACCAAATGATTGAAGATAAGAAAAAACTTTCTAATACTGTTGTTGGTAGTGATGAATCTTGGCTCACCGAATTAGATAATGAAGCCTTTAAGCGGTTGATTTCATTGAACAAGAGTGCAATTTTGGAGTAGATATTATGGCTAAATTTAGTCGAACTTGGTGGGGCGATCGCTTTATTCAAGCACTAGAAGCTTTTACAGATGATAACCGACTCAAAAGAGGGCGTTCTTATGCTAGCGGTGGTAAAGTCAAAAGTTTTGAGATTGACTTAAATAAAATTACTGCCAAAGTCAGAGGCTCAGTTAATCCCTATTTTGGAGTCTACAAAGAACCAACTTATAATATAGAGATTCAGATTACACCTATTGCTAAAACCCGTTGGAATGAAGCTATCCAAAAGCTTTCTTCTAAAGCCAGTATCATTTCTCGATTGCTGCTAAATGAAGTCCCGGAAAATATTGAAGATACTTTCTCTAATTTGGGACTACATTTATTGCCCCATAGTAGTAAGGATTTCAAAACTAAATGCGATTGCCCAGATTATGCTAATCCCTGTAAGCACATTGCTGGAGTTTACTATTTAGTGGCTTCTCAATTAGATAATAATCCCTGGTTGTTATTTGAATTACGGGGATTACCGAAAGCAGAACTTCAAGCCAAATTAGCTGATTCTCCTTTGGGAAAAGCTCTATCTGAGGAATTGAATACTAAGGAAATTCCTTTAGAACTTTCTAATTCGCTGTACACTAAGCTAGAAAAGCAATCTCTTAACCAAATGCCAAATACCAGAGAATTTTGGTTAGGTACAAAGCGATTACCACAAACTATTGAAGTGGCGACTCCAAGTAGTATCTCTGCAATTTTGATTAAGAAACAAGGGGATTTTCCTGATTTCTGGCACAATGATGCTTCCTTTATTGAAACAATGGAAGAACTGTATCAGCGAGTCAAAACCAAAAATCATCAGTTCTGATTTCAGCGCTGATAACGACATCGTAAAGTAATTTTTTTTAGATGTTAATTGCCGTTATATTTTTTACCTTGAAAAAGCATACGCACATATTTTATGCCTTGAAAAACTCCACTTCTGAAGACGTATTTAATAATGGATTTATTTGACCAGCATCTTGCAAAAATAACTGAAGAATCAGCACCCCTAGCGGCTCGGATGCGTCCACGGACACTTGATGAATTTATTGGTCAAGAGCATATTATCGGGCAAGGAAGGCTACTGCGGCGTGCTATTAGTTTGGATCAACTGTCTTCCTTAATCTTTTCTGGGCCACCAGGGACTGGCAAGACTACTTTAGCGCGGGTTATTGCCAACACCACCCGCGCTCAATTCATCGCTATCAATGCTGTACTCTCAGGAGTTAAAGAAATTCGAGCGGCAATTGAAAAAGCCCAAGAAGAGCGCAAGTTTCATAATCAACGAACTATTCTTTTTGTCGATGAAGTCCATCGTTTTAACAAGTCTCAGCAAGATGCTCTATTGCCTTGGGTAGAGAATGGTACAATCATTCTCATTGGTGCTACCACCGAAAATCCTTTTTTTGAAGTCAATAAGGCACTCGTAAGCCGTTCGCGGATTTTTCAACTTCAGCAATTAACTGATAAAGATTTATACAAAATTGTTGAGCAAACACTAGCTGATTCAGAACGCGGTTATGGCAAGTTAACAGTACAAATTGACACAGATGCTTTAACGCATCTAGTTAATGTTGCCAATGGTGATGCTCGTTCATTATTGAATGCTTTGCAACTAGCTGTAGAGACTACACCCTCCGATACTACAGGTGTTATTCATATTCCCCTAGCAGTGGCAGAAGAATCCATTCAACAACGTGCTGTTTTATACGACAAAGAAGGGGATGCCCATTTTGATACCATCAGTGCTTTTATCAAGAGCTTACGAGGTTCTGACCCAGATGCAGCACTCTACTGGCTGGCCAAAATGGTTTATGCAGGTGAAGACCCGCGTTTTATTTTCCGTCGGATGTTAATTCTTGCAAGCGAAGATGTCGGATTGGCTGACCCACAAGCAGTTGTCGTTACAAATGCCTGTGCTGAAGCCTTTGATCGCGTGGGAATGCCGGAAGGACGTTATCATTTGGCGCAGGCAGTAATTTATTTAGCGACTGCACCAAAATCCAATAGCATCATGGGCTTTTTTGATGCCTTAGCCGCAGTTGAAATTGAAAATGTTGCTCCCGTTCCCACTCATCTTAAAGATGCCAATCGCGATAAAAAAGGTTTTGGGCATGGGGCAGGTTATCTCTATCCTCACGCTTATCGAGATCATTGGGTAGAACAGCAATATTTACCCACCAGCTTGCAAGGTCAATTGTTTTATCAACCTTCAACCCAAGGTTATGAACACCAAATCGCAACACAAGTGGCGCGTCGTCGAGAAGCTCAACTTGCTGCAATAGTAGAAGGTATTGGTGTTGCACCAATGGAAGTTATGACTTATGGAACTGTTGACCAAGCAGATGAGCGCTGGTTGCAACGCACACTTTCTCAGGTAAGTACACAATTAGCATCTGTGCGCGAACGCATTTTCAATTTCGCTCAATTACAACGTCATCATTTAGTATTGGATCTAAATGCCGCCACTGGTTTACTTACTTGGGAAGCAATTCGGCAAGTTCCTGAAGGTGGGGTTTATGCCTGTGTTCGCAATAGCTCTGATGCCAATGCTTTAATAGAACTTGCTGCGGCACTTCCTGAAACAATGCGACCAATAGTTTTTACTGCATCTGTTGCACAGATACCTCCTATGCTGGCATCTCTTGCACCAAATGTACAGTTTGACTCTATTATCGGGCGCAATGTACTAGCCTCGGAACTAGACAAGGGACTTGCTGCTCAAATTTTAGCTCAATTGCTCCTGCACTCAGTCAAGCTTATTTTAGCTGAGACAGTACCTCGTCATACCCAAAGGTTTTACCGCTTACTGCCCAACCAAAATTTCGATGCCCAATTGTATGAGCGATTAGTTTTAGCAGAAGAAGCTATTTATACAGATGCCTCTGACCCCATGCTTAACTGGGACGCTGATGATTTGCGTCACGCTTTTGCCTCAAATGGACACTGCGTACAAGTAGTTCTTCAGCAGTATTTGACACCTATGCACATCTCTGATAATTTTATCAAGCGTTTATTTACTGCTAATCCTAATCGACCAAGTTATGCAGATCGTCTAGCTGCTAATTTGACAAGTGAGGAAATAAATATTATTAAAAATTTATTTTTTCGTTACTTACTCAACCAATCCGTTAATTGGTCAAGCACTGTGGCATTTTTAAATATTAGCGCATGAACATAATAGGCTATCAAATCACAGTCATTTATAATTATGATTTTCACTCCTGCAATTACTCGGAAGTACGTCTTGATCAAGACGGAGAACTGAAGCTGAGGTAATATTTTTCCTTGCCTTCGCTTTATTTGTAGATGAGTATGAACTGTTCAAAAGGATTTTAGAGAATTATGCCAATTAAAAAACACATTAATCTGAATCTTGGAAGTTTTCTTAATACCGCAGATAAAAAGATAGTTGTCAATTTAGCTAGTGAAGATATTTTAACTTTAATCACGCAAGAGTTAAAAACTCGTTACTCTCCAGAAACTCAAAAACAAGCCCTTGAAGGAAGTTCTCAGCTATTACCTGATTTTGTATTACAAGAATTATTAAAGCGCCAAGACCAGGTAGTAAACGTTAACCCCGATACCTTGATAGTGGTTAACTGTCAAATAGCAGAGGTAGAGGTCGATGACTTGGGATTTGATTTAAATGTCGAAGCATATTTTGTAATTGGAGATGCTAATGGTCAAAATCATTTTCGCGCTAATAGGATCGGACTTTGGTCAAATATATGGGGTGATGAAGAACGGCTTTTCGATTTAGAAGATGAACTAGGTGAGCAATTCTGGACAAATTATCAAATCCAATTGCTTTTTAATGAAAAAAATCAGCAAACAATCGAGCTAGAAATATCACTTACAGATGACTATGAAGCAAGATTACAATTTTACCCTTCTTTTCAAAAGTTTTTACCATCCATAGTTCCCTTTACGGATAATGACTTTTAAAATCCGCGATTAAACCAGAATACGCCTAGCAATTCTGGCAGTCCAAGATGTGTCTTTTTTCGCATTCCCTAAGTAAGGCGACAGTTCTATTTTAAACTTTAAACTTACATACGTGTTTCATGCCTCGAAAAACTACAGTTCCATCGCAATCAATTAAAGTAACTCCGCTAGCTCTGTCTCAATTACATATCCGCTTAGAGTTTCTAGAAAAACAACATCAATCACTACTCAAACAGATCAAGAAAAAGCGCACAGAACTGAAGAACTTTGTCGAACAGATGCGTTCTTTTGGTGCGGAATTTCTTACTAAAGCTACTCCACTATTCCAAAGAATGGCTGAGTTAGATCGGGAAATTCATACTCTGTTTGATGAAATTTTTACTACTAGAAAGCTTGGTAAACAAACCCTCAAAAAGATAGAAGCAGTTTACTGGAATCTACAAGTGGCAGGAGTCATCAGTGTAAACCCCAATAGTAGACATTTAGATATAGAGTTAGACAAACCGTTTGATAATGAAGATGAAAATACAATTAGAGATTTTTCAGAGGAAACTACTTCAAAACACTATCAAAATTGGCAATCACAACAGCCTATAGAATCTCCCTCCGTAGCTAGAACAGATGAGCAAAGAAAAATTCGTCAAACATTTCTGAAGTTGGCTGAAATCTTTCACCCTGACAAAGCTAGAGACAGCGAAACACAGAAATATCATACAGAAATCATGAAAGAAATCAATAAAGCTTACCAAGACGGGGATTTAGCAAGACTTCTTGAAATTGAGCGAAGTCAACAAGCTGGAGAAATTATTGATAACAATAGCGAAGATGATTTAACTCGTCGATGCCGAACTCTAGAACAACAAAATCAAATTCTCCTCACTCAATACGAAAAGTTAAAGCAGGAACTGTGTTTGACAAAAAATACTCCCGAAGGAACGATGGTTGCTGATTCTCGAAAAGCTGCTAAAAAAGGTATTGACGCTATGACTGATATGGTAGAAACAATTGACAATCAAATTAACGTCGTTTCTGAGATTCGGGATTTTGTTAAAGGCTTTAAAGAAAAGAAAATCACTATTCAAGAATTTCTTGATGGTCCAGTTTCTTTGCGCTCCACGGACGAGTCAATTATGGAAGATATTCTTGAGCAAATGTTGTCCGAGTTAATGAGATAGTAGTTTAATTATTATTGAATAATATTTGAAAATCCTAACGTAACAGGATTATTCAAAAACTCCTGCTCTTTCAATAATAAACCATTCATGATATAAAACTGCTAAAAAAAATTCCTCTCCCTTCAAGCGATCGCATACCGCGATTGTTATGAAAGTTAAAGATAAATATTATGATTGACCACGACCGCCTTTTCAAAGAATTATTATCTACGTTTTTTATTGATTTTCTTGATTTGTTTCTACCTCAAGTAGCCAGCCAAATAGATCGTAATTCCATCCAGCTTTTACCCCAAGAAGTATTTAATGATGTCACTTCTGGCGAAAAGAAGGAAATTGATTTACTGGCGCAGGTGCGTTATCAACAGCAAGATACTTGTTTTCTAATTCATGTTGAAAACCAGTCTTACACTGAAACAGCCTTTGCAAAGCGGATGTTTAAATATTTTGCGCGCCTACATGAAAAGTATGATTTACCGATTTACCCAGTTGTAATTTTTTCTTTTGATGAACCCAAACGCGCCGAACCCCAAAATTATCGCGTCACCTTTGGAGATTTAAAAGTGCTGGAATTTCAGTTTGTAGCAATCCAGTTGAATCGTTTAAGTTGGCGCGATTTTCTCACGCAGCCAAATCCGGTGGCGGCAGCATTAATGTCAAAGATGAATATTTCCAAGCAAGAACGTCCACAGGTGAAGGCGGAATGTTTGCGGCTGCTGGCGACCTTAAAATTAGACCCAGCAAGGATGCAACTAATTTCTGGGGAAGAGTTGATACGTATTTGAGGCTCGACGATACTGAGAAACAGGTCTTTCAAGCGGCAATCAGTACAATGGGATTAGATGAACAGGAGGAAATTATGGAGATTGTTACAAGTTGGCAACAGGAAGGCGCTCAAAAAACAAGAGAAGAGATTGCATTAAATTTACTCAAAAGAGGAATGATTGTGCAAGAAATCTCACAAGTCACGGGTTTAAGTCTTGAACAAGTTCAGCAGTTACAAGCTCTTCTTTCTCAAGAAAATTAATGTCAGTTGTACAGATGGGTGAAAAAGAAAATGAGTGCGATTACCCTGACAACGAATCGCACCCAAAATCTTATTCAAACCACAACAGAATTAACAGACTTTTTATAGGAAAAACCCCAGTAAGGGCAAAAGCGAATTTTAACAGACTTAATCGGTTCATTACAGCACAAAGTTACTCTTCCTCATCCTCATAATCTGCATAATCTGCATAGTCTTGACCGTGTTTTTCGTACCACAAACGTTCTTGCTCTTGAGCCGCCTCTCGCTGTATCCTTTTCCGTTCTGCCATCTCTGCTTCTAGGCGTTCTTGCGCTAATTTCTCCTTCTCAATTCTTTCTTTCAAAAGCCTTTTCCGCTCTTGGGTTTCTTGCTCTACCCTCTCCCTCTCAAGTCTGATTAATCGCTGCTCGATTCGCCAACAGTAAAAATCTAATGCTTTACCCGTCGCGGCTCCGGTAACTGCACCACCGACTAAAAAGATCAGTCCAGTTTTCCAGCCTTGAATAGGGCCACCACTCCACTCTAAACTTTTTTGATTCAGCCACACCAACACAGAGAAGACAAAAATTCCAAACACTGAGTTGATAAGCGCAAAAATCCTGGGTGTTATCTCAGTCTGTCGCAGTATTAGCCACTGTCCCAGCCAGAGTATTGCACCAAAAATCACCGCAGCGATCGCCTCCGGCGCGCGGGTACGCGATCGCGCTCATTACAGCATTATCTGGATACCTGAACGGATCTAGTGCCATGTTAATGATCAATGGCGTAAATATCAGCGCACAGAGCAAAAAGCCAATTAATAAGCCAGCAACGCTTATCAGGCTCCAGTAGCGACCGAGATAACCAAGGCGGAATTCCAATATCCACTCTTGTACGGGAAGCATTGTAATGTAAAACGCGATTCCTGCACTGACTTAAATCTTGCATTGGCAGTTGTTTTACCTTTGTATTTAGCATATTTGGCATAGTAGGGTATCGGCCGAGATATATGCAAAATCGGACACGTCGTAAAGTTTGGTAAAGTTTATTATCAAAAGCCTTAATTTACCGTTGTTTCAGCCTCGACCTCAACTTGACTATTGAAATGAAAACATTCCCTAAAAGGGTCATTTATGGGCAAGTGTTAAGGACAAAAAGGGGTGAAAGCTCCCTCTGAAAAATCATCACACTCAATGCCGGCGATCGCTACCCTCGACATATCTACCTTGCCTTTATCTGTAGGCATTTATCATAAAGCTAGCTATTTGACAAGATACTTGTTATACTTGTTTACATGAACAATGATTTCGACTTCAAATCTCCTGAGCTATTTGGTTCTGTTGTTTTCAGACCTGATTTTAATAGCTTTAAGACTATCAATGCTTCCCAAGCTTGGTCTTTATTCTTTACAGGTGGTAGAGAAGACAAAAAACTAGATTCTAACCCTCGAATAGGTCTTTTGTTTACTAGTATTTTGCTAGGTCTTACTGTTTCTGGGTTCGCCAGCGCACTGATTACCCGGACAATATTTCCTGCTTAAGTGCTTGACTAGTAGCTAATACGAAGTATAACTCTGAACCACCAACTTCTTGGTGGTTCAAATTTTTAGTGTGTCTTCACTAATATCTAAGTAACGCCATAGTTTCGGCTAACCTGCAAATCTTTTAAAGTCTGACTAACCTTGAGGATATCAGGACAAATATTCATCTAAAATTTGGTATTTTCATCTAGGAGAATTAATGCTAGACTTTAACACCTTGACGGTCTTCTCAAGCACTTACTGCATTGGCATTTGTGCCTTTCTAATCCCACTCAACCTAATTGCTACCTCGTTAACAATAGGTTTGACATTATTGTGTCGTCCACCTATTGAGATTTGGCGAAGTGCTGCAATTGCCAGTACCTTTGCTTTATTAATCATACTGCACGTATTTGCTTGGTTCATGATTGGAGTTGTCATGGCTCCCACATACATTTTATTGGGACTAGGAAGCATCTGTCTGGGAGCAAATCTAGGAGCAATTCTCCTATACAAACGCTTTGCAAATGCGTTTGTAGCGATGAAAGTTGAATTTTCCTAAGTACACTGAAAAGTAGCCTTTTATAGCGCAACCTTCTAGCCTACTTAGTTTTTCAAAAATCAAATCAAGAATTAACGGGAAAGTCAGGATTCAGAATTAGTCCGAGCTAAAAAATCAACTTGAGCAATGGCTAAATAATTCGTAAGAATTCAGGAGTAAGAATTCAGCTATTCTGAATAGTTAAAAAAATTAAATAAAGCTTTGATAAATAAGTATCGTAGTTTTAACAAACTCCTTATATATTCTGGCTCCTGGCTCCTGAATTCTTACAATCTATCTTTGTAAGTCTATTTGTTGTGTTTGAGATTTAGCTAGTATTTTATCAATTTGACTATTCGCGTCCTCAAAAGTTTGCAATATCTGTGGAGTTAGTTTGTTAGTCTGCACCTGACCAGATTGCAAGTTTAAAATTACCTCCCCATTTTTCTGCGAAATAGTTAAATTCCTCTGCTGGGTATTGAAAGCCAAGTCATAAATCTTTCCTAAAACTTGAGTGCTATTTTCATGAGGCTTACCCCAAACCATGCCAATCCTTTGAGCAATTTGAGTCAGCCGACCGATTCTTTCAAGCTCAAATGTATCTTGATTCATTACTGTCAACGCTTCGGCTGATAATTGCTCACCAGCTTTAAATTGATTGGCAACTTCCACAATGCGTTTTTTGTAATTCTCAGACTTCCCTAACTTATCTGCGGTATTGTACCAATTTCTCAAGTCATCAATAGTAACTGATTGAGGTTGGACTTCTTGGTTGGGTGCGGCTCTGTTTTGTGGTTCAGGAAACGGGACTATTTTCCCGTCCACATAATCCCCCAATGGCTCTAGATGTAGTCCTCACACCTGCTGTTTTTCGGTGAATAATTCTGGTAATGCTTTGGGTGAGTGCTTTTCCATGTCAGCCCATTGCTGTTGATAAACGGGGTCAGCAATCATATTAGGTGTGATTTGATACTGCTTACCCACTCGAAAGGCGACTTGCTTATCAATGCCTGTCGCCAGAGCAATATCACCTTCCTTAAACCCATACTGTTTGTAAAGCTCTTTAGCTCTGGTGGTGTGAGTTCTGCCGTATCCGCGCATGGCATCAATGCAAGTATTTACAGGTAGTGGGTTCGGCTCACCATGCATCATTAAAGGGTAGTTCATTGGAATCGGTTTGCCTTTGATGACAGGAGAGGCGACATTTTGAACCTCTTGGCTTGAGTGGAATTGAGCGCTTTGTTGAGGCGGGGATTGTGCTGTTTGTTCTGGTGGTTTCAAAAACTGCGGTCGTGTAGCGAGGGAATTAACTCTTTGTTGATAGTCACTATCCGTTTCAATAATTGCCCCGAATTTCTTGGTCATGCTCGACAAAGTTTTGGCAGGGATGGAGCTATCAACCAAGTTAAATACAGCTAGACCTTTTTTAGTTTCCCTGATAACATCTTCTATTGGTACTTGCTGCCATTCAAGTTTTTGAGCAGTTAACCATTTTGTCACAGTCTCAGCTTTCTGGTTGTCAACAGCCAAGCCCATGACTCCGAGTTTTTTATTTGATTCTGTTGAAAATAAGAAAGTAGGACGTTCTTTAATATGATGTAGAATTTTCGCACTACTCTCAATCATCTCTTGTTGTTGAGGATTAACTGATTGAGTCCCAAAAGCCTGAAATTCCTTCGTCCAAATAGTAGGATATTCAACGGTATTAGGGTCAATTTGAGCGCAAATCACAGAGAAATTACTTTGAATAATAGCGTCGGCGTGTGTAAGTTTTCCGGTTTTGAGCAATCCAAGTTGTCTGAGCGCGTCTTTGTCTTTTTTGAAGTGCAATACTCCCAAGGGTTCACCATTCAAAAATACAGCATCTCTAGTTTTAGAAGCTGAGGTTTCGATAGCCAGTTTTCGGTAATCTTGATCATTGAATGTCTGACCAGAAAAATCATAGAAGTTAATTTTATTAATTTTGAGGAGATTTCCATTGGGAGACTCACCCAGGACAAAAGCTTGATCTCCTGTCTCAGAGATTGACGTGAGCTTTAATTTTAGGGGATTACCATTTTTCAGGTAATCAATTTGTTTTAACTGTTGGACAGAATCACTGTCTAACTCCCCCAGAGTCAAACCATCAATTTTGATTTTTACTGTTTTATCAGGAATCGGCACAGTGCCAAATTCTAAGTTTACGGGTTCGTCGTTAAAAACAAGTCCTGCATAAGAGAAGTTCTTGAGTTCACGGATAGTAATTTCAACCGGCTCGTTTCCTGGTAGTCCAATAGTTGCTGATGCTGTGGCAGGTTCTACCCCAACCATACAAGAGAGCGCTTTCGTACCAATGGGAAGCTGTGCAGTTCTGGTTTCAAGCATGGCGAATTCCTTATATTCGCCGTCACTATCCTGGACAAACATTAGCCTGGAAACGTGGCGCTCATGCCCGACTGGATGGTGAGAAGCTCTGATCTCTATAGGATGTTTTTCATGAGCGTTCCAGTCTCGACCTAAAAATTGATTCGCTTCATTATTCAGTGTGACTAACTTTGGTTCGGTAAATTGCAGTTGCTCCAGGCGAGAAATAATCTCATTGGGGAAAGCAGCGAAGGCGAAATTGGAAACTTTTTTAGCGATCGCTTGGGGATTTGCGTTTTCTTTTCTTGCAACTTCAAGTTCATCTTGGCGGGATGCACAGATGTTCCAAGCGGCGGCGGCTCCTGCAAGTTTTTCTGACTCTGGTATTGAAGCGCAAAATGCTTCTGCTGCATCATTTGCCAAGGCAAAGAGTAGTTTAGTTTGGCTTCTGGTAAGTTCTGGTTTTAGTTCTAAGAGTTTAGCTCCTTGCGTGGTTATCCCCGCCTTGAGGTTGTGGTCAGTTACAGATTGCTGGCTAACTGTTCCCAACTGACGGTATGCAGGTTTTCCATCTTTATCGATTTCTTCATTAATCTGAGCGACTGCTAGTAATTTGTGGGGGCGTTCGCTACTTGTAAATTTAATTTCTTCTAGGCGAATGTTAAGTGTCTGGGCTTTCCAGATTAGGGGATGCCCGTAACGAGTTAGATTGGTAATTTCGAGTTGGCAAGACTGTGGAGTTTGGATGATTGCTGATGGCCCCTTCTCGGTTTCCCGCCGTCGCTCCATACGTACCGCAGCGTTGAACTTCAGATCGAACTCGTACTTCGCGGCGATCGCTGCAAATTTTTGTTGTGGTGTAAATTCTACTCCTTTGAATAAGTCTTTAAACTGGACGATGGGACGCGATTCTAACTGTGATTCTTGGAAATATTTATTGGTTTGGCTAATCAATAATTCTACTGGTGAGTAGCCCTTTGGCGTTATCCCCGTGTTTAAATAAACTGACGAAGATTTCTTATCTTTAATATAATTAACATCACGATACAAGTAGCGGCTGTTTTCCCTGATTTTATCCATCTCAGGTTTTTTAGCACTTTTGAATAAATCAACAGCTATTTGGTTTTGATAACATCCTTCTTCAATCATGCTCCGGTACATTTGACGGTTAATGTCCATTGCTTGCTGGATAATTTCGGGAGTTCTTTGAGAATGAGCAATTTCAACAACCCCTTGCATATAAAGCTTGTATTCTTCTCGAATTAACTTTGGATCTTTCTGGCGTTCTTGCTCAAACAGGGTTTCGTAATGGTTAGAAACTTGGTCTAGATAATTTGATTTTTGCTCAAAAGTACCGTAAGTCTTTAGTACCTCAATTTCTGATTCTAATGCCTCTAGTGCCGTCACTTGATTGTTGATTATGCCCACGCTAATGCTATCGCTCATGTGGATAGCTATCTCTTCAAATGGAGGCTGGCTTCCATTTTCCGAATAAAATGATTGTTTCTTTTCTTTAACAGTAGGACGATAAGCATTTTCAGGTTGGTTTCTGTACTCGGCTTCGGCTGTGAAGTTGGGATATTGAAGTGCAAGTGCTACGCCAATACAGTCCCCGTCGAAATCACGCGCTTGCCGTTCTGATTCGGTTTCAAGGGGATTAACTTCTTTGTGTTGAATACTTTGAGCTTCTAATGCCTCAATCCTAGCAAGTATACGTTTATGGTCTTCATCATTGACTACAATTATTCCTTCTAATGGTTCACCATCTGGCCCTAATCGGTCTTCAATAAGCTTGTTGTTAGAAACACACAGACCGTTAGAATTGAGAAAGGGAGAACGAAAATTTAATACTTTTTCATTTTCATCCATCCAAGTCACACAAATTTCGCCATTCTTGAGTTCTTTGGAAGGGATAATCATTCCTCGGTCAAAAGTTAGTGTCTTGCCAACCGCAATATCACGCCACTGACTTTGTACAAACCGACTCAACTCTTGTTTTACCTTTTCCGTTTCTAGTAGTTGTTGATGACCAAGTAAATCAGCTTTGATGAGTTTGTACATGAACATATCATCTTTCTGAGATTCATTTGATTCATCGTTTAGCTCTAAGTCTTCATCAGAATTATTCTCTACTTGTTTACTTAAAGTATCAGTTTTAACTGATTCAATAATTTCTTGTTCTAAAGATTTTTTTTGCTGTTCTGAAAACTCTTTTCGCTTTTCGTAGTTTTCACAGTACAGTTGTGCAACAATTCTAGGATCATCTTGAGCTTCTGCTAGCTTTTGGGCTTGTGCTTCTAGTTCTTCTGCAAAATCTTTAATACCTTGAGGGAATGATGCTAATAATTGAGATATGGCAGTTTTACCTTTTTGAGATTGTGCCTTTTCACCCAACCAAATAGTTTGCTGATATAATCCTGGCTCAATTTGAGCTTTAGATGGGCCTCCGGGCTTATCCTTGTCTGTACCCTTAAAGCTACTAATGGGGATAATCAGGTCTATTTTAGGCGTGTTGTTGGGGTTAGCATACTTTATTTCTTTTAAGTCGTGTGGTCTTAATGTTCCCTTGCCAAAACGATATTCAGTATCTTCTCCATCCCCTTCTTTCCAACCGAAGCGATGCTGAATTACGCGATAACTTTTGTCTGATTGTTCTTCTCTTTTGGTTAACTTATCATATAATTCAGTTGAAATTTGCCCATAACAATCTCCTACAAGTTTCCAAGCAACCTCGTTCTCAAGGATTCCTCCATTTTTTCCCTTTGCATCGGTCGAATCATCTACTACTAGAATATTTAATTTCTCACTAATGGCATCCCTACACGAACCTAGAAAAATAGAGCCATAAGCACCACGGTCTTTACGGTCTGGACAAAGTTTTTCAATTACTTCTAAACATTCTGGTGGGCCATATAATAAACGTGTCTTTGAAGATAACAGAAGAACATGACCATCTGGATGATTTTTTAAATCCTCTGATTTACTGTACTCATCAATATGTCCAAATGAGAATTTTTTTTCAGGGAAGTAAGATTCAAGTAGTGTATTGTCTAACTTCTCAGCTAAAATTGATTCAGGATTTTTATTATTGGTATCTGGATAAATCCACTGATTTAGTCTAGTATCGAAGTGTTTGAATTCTAGTGTCATAAACTTTTAATAATTTGTAATTTTTAGGAGGTTTTATATGTCGAGAATTAAACGTTGGATAAATATGCATAAGAAGGAGTTCAACCCAGATGGGACTTTAAAAAATGAGGCAAGAATTGAAATGTTGTCTAGTGGAATGATTCCAGAAGCCATTGATGACTATGCCCGTAGGTTAAAAATCAAATATGATGAGTGGAAGCATTTAGATGAAACCGACCCAGAGCCGTGGCCTGTTTACACTGCCTACGATTTCTTTACAGCAGAAGAAAAGCGGCAGTTTAACCCAGACGGTTCTCTTAACCCTAAGTACGTTCAAGAAGCTCTAGACAAGGGCATCAGCGAGGGCTGGCTTGAAGAGATGGAGCAACGCAAAAAATTTGAAGTCGATAACTACAATAGAGTTTCTGCTAAACATGCAGAACAGGGAATCAACTTCGGCGCATGGCAGATGAGAGGGAGGATTGAAGACAGCAGAACATACGTCCAACGTCGGCAGCAGATGGAGCAAGACCTGCGTAACTTTGAGCCGGAAGACAGTTTGCCTTTCGACAAGGACACAGCATATTAGGCGGGAGCGATACACAGTGAGTGATAATATAAGCTGAAAGCATTATCAAACAAAGCTCTCAGCTTTTTGGTAAAATCCTTTTAATGAGGTTGAACAGCAGGTGGGTTGACAACAGCCGCAGATGGTTTAACAGAGCGAAATGCCCCATTGAGAAAGGCAATCATTCCTAAGATGGCGAAGGCTGTAATGATTACTCTTTGCAGTGAATTGAATGCCGAGCGTTCTCTGACTACTTCAGCCCACATTACTTGCAGTTGGTCTTCCGTTGTCTGCTTTGAAGCTAAATAATAGAGAGCTTCAATACAAGGGGATATGTCTTCCCCTTGTTGAACTTTCTGATACAACAGATTTTCTAGTCGCTCTTTCTGTTGAGGGATAGTGAATGAGTCTGTTGACTTTTGAGGGTATGTACCGTTGTTGTGGCTTGGTAATTTTAGTTGTTGCATGATTTCTTTAAGAGATATTTGAGATGAAAGTAAGTAGGGAAAGGTGCAGAAGAATATTCCTCCACACCAGATTCTGCAAGTAAAAATGGAAATTATAATTACTCCCACCGCAGAGTTTATATTTTCTGCCCTCAAAAAATCAATCGACAAGAGTACGGAAAAAAACCGTACTCTTGTCTGTAGAAAAATAAGTCTATTTATGCTAAAGCTCTAATTCAGTCTTTTACTTTGAGAATTAATCAAATACTTTCTTCTGGGTGTTAGAGATGGCGCACAGCCTACTTGGAGTCAGCGAACTTTCAGCTACAAGTATTTTTACTTTTTTCCATAGCTATCGAAAATCCCCTGAATCAGCAAACGTACCTTTAATAAATCAGCATTTAAAAACGATGACTTTTTTACTTTACCAATCCCTGGAAATTTGCACTTGTTAAACACACTTGCCCCATAACATCTACAGCCGAGGGATTGTTTTTCTGATAACGCTTTCCGTTGCTGCTCAGTTTTCTGCCAGCACGAGTCTTTGGCCACATCTGCGCCAAGTCCACTCAGGGATACTAGAGATTCAAAGGGATATTTAGTCAACATCATCTGGTTAAATGTTTTGCCCACAGAGTTGAATTCGTTCGCTGGGAGAATGCCACCTCCAAAGACGACTTGAGGAACCAGCACAAGAATTGTTAGCAGAGGTGCAACACTTTGACTTGGTGCAATTGCAGAAACTAACAGTCCCAAAATCATACTCCCAAAAGAAGCGAGGAAGAGGCTGAGGTACATGAGAGTCAAAGTACTGTTATCAACATTTAATTTCACCGCCGTGGTCATGCAAACAAAAAGTATTGCTGATTGATAAAGTGCTAGCAAGAATGCTAATTGAAACTTGGATGCTACATAAGGAACTATCCCTAGTCCGGCACTGCGCTCACGGCGATAAATGGCAGTTTCCTTAGCAATCTCCGACATCGTAGCTAGCGCTCCAGACATTACAGCCATGATGACTGTGACAAACAGCATTGTAATTGCCTGTCCTGCATTGCCAATCTTAGTGTTAAATAAGTCAGGCTTCCACAGTGCAAAATTCAATGAACCTAAAATCGGCGCTCCTAGAAGCATTAACGCTAAACTGATTTTGTTCTTGAGCAGAATAGCCAAGTTACGGCGGCATAGCACCCCCCATTGTTGGAGAAAATCCGGCTTAACTAGTACGGGCTTAATTGAGTTTTGGGGAATGGTCTTTTGGCGTTCACCGACAAACTTTTTGTAGAAAGCGTAAGACTTAAATCCCTGCTCCCATTCTGATGGTGACAACTGGTGTTCAACTCTGGCATAAATTGAATCAAAATCTTTGACTTTGAAATAGCTAAAGGCTAACTTCGGAGGGCCAACATAAGCAAGTCTGCCCCCCTTAGCTAGGAAAACTACCATGTCAGCGATCGCCACATTTTTGGTAGCATGAGTAATCAATATTACTAGACTTCCAGCATCTGCTAAACTCCGCAGAAGGTGCATGATTTGTAATTCTGTGCCAGGGTCAAGTCCTGAAGTTGCCTCATCCAGAAAAAATATGCTGGGATTGCTGATTAGTTCTACCCCAATACTTACACGTTTGCGCTGCCCACCACTAAGTCGCCCAATTGAGACATTCTTGCGCCCAGTAAGTTGCAGTTGTTCAAGTACTTCTTGTATGCGTTGCTGCCTTTTTGATGGCGATGCTGAAGGCAGACGGAGATGAGCAGCATAGTTAAGTGCTTCCCCCACAGTCAGTTCTGAATGAACGATATCGTCCTGCGGCACATAGCCAATTTTATTTTTGAAAGCGTTGAAATTCTTGTAGAGGTCGCAGCCGTTAACAAATACTTTACCTCTAGCGCGGCGTTGTCCGTTGAGTGCGTCCATGAGAGTTGACTTCCCGCCACCACTAACCCCAGCAATAACGACAAACTCTTGCGGAAAGAAAGATACAGAAATATCGTTGAGCAGAGTTGTACCTAATATTGGGCTGCTAGATTTTTTTAAATTGATTGCATCTAATCTCATGCGTTCAATTGAGAGAGTTTGACGTTGCCTTGCCTGAAATATTGGAATTTTGGCTGGTGCAGGGGAGCTAATTTTGATTTCTACGATCACCGAACCAAGCTCTATAAGATTCCCGTCTGTTAAAGCTCGGAATCGATATGCTTCTAGCCGAATCCCTGCCACCCGTGTGCCATTGGTACTACCTTCATCTAGCAAATAATACTGACCTTCTTTAAACGCAATCTTAGCGTGTCCTTTATCTACGCTCTTATCAGGAATTACCAAGTCATTGTATTTATCGCTACCAATACTGAAAGGAGTTTTTTCAACAGTGCATTGCTGAATCGGAATCGTGTGAATAGTCAGATGTAGAGTCTGCATTTGTGCATTGTCAAGAAAATAGTTTCTATTTTTGTCGCACTCCAGCAGATAATACAACAGTTAGCAAGAAGATAAAAGCAACTGGCTAAAAATACAAAAGTTTTTTTTAAAGTCAACAAGAAATTTTTGATAGCAATGGATTCATTCATTACCGTAATCATGCTTTAAAATGGAATCCTTGCCACCAAATATTTGCTGACTATGAATTATTACTCCAATGTGCTAAAAAATATGTAATTAGTACATTTAAAGTCAATCCTCAAGTTTTAGTTAATTATATTGGCTCTCCTAGACTAGTTATAGAAAATTAATACTTGATATCAGGTTAAGTCCTTATATAGTAAGGGATTCAAGAATCAGAAAGTATGTTGTTATTAAATCTTTCATTCTATCTTAGCAAAACCTAGTTACATCAAATGTTTGAACTCTTTTTTAGTATTAATTTATCAAACCCAGTCTAGGAGAGCCATTATATTCAGTCGTCTGAAGGGACTATTGGTACTTCAACTTATAGCCAGTGGGCAGAAGAACTCAAACAAATAATCAAATCAGCTTCTTTTTACTCACTTGAATCATATCAAGTTGAGCGTCTACAGGAACTTACTAGAATGTATAACAATATAGCTAATAACCGCGCACCAGCATTTGTATAGTGTGCAAATTTGAAAGCGATCGCCTGGGAGCAAGCCGCAAAGAATCTACGTATAGGCAATCACTTTCAAATTAGGGCTTTAAACACCAGGGTGCATGGTCAAAAACCCGTTTTTCTCCCAAACTTCTTTAGGTGGGGTGGAATTTTTTACAGTTGGGGATTGATGATAGTCTGGAACCAAATCAGTTTTACGTTGGTAGCCAAAATTGTAGTCTAACATCTTGATATAGGTAATGTGTGCAGTCCAGACATCAGTAACTCGGCTACCTAGAGAGAGGGTATCGAGATACTTAGGCATCTCGACGTTGCCATTCCAAACAATAGGTATGCCCTCTTTTTCAAAATGTTGAGTTAATTCCTTATGCACAAACTCAGCAGTCCCGCCGCAAATGATAACTTCATCCAATACGGCAATATTTCTAATCCAGCGAATTAAAGCTCGACAGTAATCACCACGGACATCTAGTAAAACTGAGTTAAACAACTTTAAATCAGATTCAACTCCAGCAGATGTGGCTTTGCGTGATAACGAATGTAATGCATTCACGTTGCCCAAGCTTGCTGACACTAAAGCTTTTGGTATACGTAAATCATCTTTTGCTAGCCCAACAGCAGTACGCTCCACAAATTGCTGCACTAACCAATTCATCCCCAACTCTGTAGATTCAGCTTTTGCTTGATTACCTTTAGCCGAAACAAAAAAACTAGCATTCCGGTAGCCCAACATCAACAAACCAATACTTTTTTGCCCAAATAATGCCCCCAAAGCCCGACTACGGTAAGCCATAATCCCACTCCCCTCTGGAGCCACGTAAAAATTATGTAGCTTAAGTTTTAACTTGCCTGTAGGTGTGGCAATTCCTTTTCTTAGCGCTGCCGACAGCTTCTTGCCCAAATCCTTGCCGTCCGACATTTCTCCTGGTGGTAGCAATAATTGCACGGAAGCATCAACACCATTACTCAAGCCCAATTGAAGACAAATTTTCCATAATAATCCCGCTATTTTTGGTAAAGCATAGTGATATTTCAGATCCCTGAGCGCTGGTGTGCCAGCAAAAGTATTTTTAGCTAGAGCGCCCAAGACATAATACTCATCATCTATTCCTACCCAAGTACAGTCTCCTGACAACTGAGTAATTGAGTTTTTTCCCACATCTGCAATTTCTGGCTCCATTGCTATTACTATCGGCACACCCGAAGGATATATCTGAACAATTACCTTGCTCTGACTCCCACCTAAATCAATGGACACAGCTACCCTTGTGTAAACGGGTGCAATCTCTCTTTTCGACGTATTCATGAATTTTTCTCAACTATTACTCGACATTAAACAAGCTGTTAATCTGCTTTATTTCTTCTGGCAGAACTAGTTCTGCCAAATCATCAGCGTCCTCATCCAAGGTTTGGTCATCCTCATCATTAATGGTGGACACCAGCCTTTGATCCGAGGCACTGTCGCCAACTTCAGCGTTGTTCGCAGTCACAGCAGTTTGGACATGAGATGACAAAAAAATTTCACGAATCAAAGCCGCTTGTGCTTCTAATTTTTTAATTGACCAAATTGCCCTCTGCCTGAGTTCTTCACCATCCACTCCATCAGCAGATATGGCAAAAGGCGACCAATATTCAAGCAGGGTCAACATTACTATTTCAGGTAGGTTCCCTAAATCGAAGGGTCTAGAGTGGAGATAATTAATTATCTGTCCATCAATAGTGCCTAACCTTCGCCTAATTGAAAAAAAGACTTGTTGGTTCTGTTCCATTTTTTTTTCATGCAAAAGTTTCTGTACATTTACAGCCGCGTTGCTTCGGTTTTTTACTTGCAGAAAATCAAAATGCAGAATCACTTATTAAAGTCTAATCGATTTTTTCTGTTTTAAAAACTGAGTTACAATCTCCCCTAAATCTATGCAATTAGTGGGTTTTAAATGACAAAATTGTATACCAAACTACATTTTCTCCAGACTATGCCTAGACTAAGTTTGAACTATCCCTAGACTATGCCTAGACTAAGCAATCTTAATCAGTTTTTTCAAGAAAGTAAGTTCCTTAGACTATGCCTGGACTATCCCTAGACTATGCCAAAACTTAGCGCTCTTAATTGCTATTTTTTGCCCTCAACAATTCTTCGCTTAGAGAATAACATAACCATACTCACTATGGTTTCATGCCCTGCGGCTGGCTGCACCATCTTTCGCTGCGCTCATGACATGAAACCGCCGTTCGCTTGGAAGGTTTTTGAGTACTACACTCACAGTACATTTGTAGCATAAATCTTTTATGTCGCCACTAACAATTCTCAGAATTGAAAAACTAAAAACATTCGGCAACGTTGCCGGAAGTGATGACCATGTTACCAGAAACAGAGAAACACCCAACGCAGATCCAACCAAAGAGAATGTCCGGTTGATTGGGGGAGAAGACGATCGCGCATTAGAGGAGATAGTTAAAGAAAAAATCTCTACGCTCAAGCATCGCCCTCGGCATGATGCGGTGTTATGCACGGAGATGTTTCTCTCGGCATCACCTGAATATTTCCGCCCAAAAGATCCATCTCTTTCTGGGCAGTGGTCTGATTCACTAATGCAGCAATGGGCGATCGCATCTCGTGACTGGATAGATCAAAACTATGGATCAAAATGCGTCAGGGCAGAGCTTCACCTAGATGAAAGTACCCCACACATTCACGCCTACATCGTGCCATTGAACGATAAAACCGGGAGAGTCAGTCATGACGCGATGTTTGGCGGCAGAGGTGGACAGGGAAGAATTAAGTTATCCAAACTCCAAGATAGTTATGCTGCTGCACTTGCTCCTTTGGGCATTGAACGCGGGGTCAAGGGCAGTAAGGCAACCCACACCAAAGTCAAAGAATATTACCAAGCCGTTAACAGTGAACCACTCACCGCAGTCATTACAAATAACCAATTAGCGCCAACACCGTTTGAATCAGCTAGGAGTTATGTAGACAGGATTCAGTCTGATGAACAGTTCCAAGCGATTAACCACCAACTCGCTGACCGAAAGTTCCTGATAGAACGATTAGAACGGGCAGAGCAACGAGCCAGGGATAGCGAGAGGGAGCGACAGCAATTAGAAAAACGGGTGCGATCGTTAGAGGCTCAGACTCAACAACTGCGCGACTTGCCCTTGGAAGATGTGGCTTGGGAGTTGGGGCTACACAATAGCCAAGGAAAATGGAAGGGTCACGGACACATCATTAATATAGATGGGCCCAAATTCTACGACTTTGAACCCGAACAGCAGAAAGGCGGCTGTGGGGCGATTGACTTGGTGATACACGTTAACAATTGCAATCTACGGCAGGCGGTCGTCTGGTTGCATGAGCGATTTGGTGAAGCAGGGGCTATTGGAGCAGCGATAGCATTTAGTTATCAAGTGGCTGCTGAGATTATACAGTTAGAACCACGCGACAAATTCACGCTACCAGTTGAGGATAAAAGCAAGTGGCAGGGAGTCTCCAACTACCTGACCCAGAAACGGGGGATACCTGAAAACTTTGTGGAAGTTCTGCATAAGCGGGGGTTAGTTTACGCTGATGATCAGCAAAACGCTGTGTTCGTCATGCGGAATCTTGGCGATCTCCCCCAGGCTCAAGGTGCGTTCCTGCGGGGGACACGGGGAGAAAACAACACGTTTAAGGGCTACGAGTTTGGGACTAAGCGGCGTGAGGGCTGGTTTCACTTTCACTTAGGCGGACAGCCAACAGATCCAGCAGAAAGGTTAGTGCTGTGTAAATCCCCCATTGATACCATCTCTTTTGCCATGCTGGAATATCAAGCCAAGGGCGACGTACCGCTCAAAAGAACGCTCTTCCTGGCAATAGATCGCCCTAATACTTTGCCTGTTGAGCAATTGCAGCATATTTTTAATGTACAGGTAGCATTTGACTCTTCCGAACTTGGAAATGCAGATGCACGGGCTATTAAACAATTGCTGCCACAGGCTAAAAAAAATAAATGTTTTGCGAGAGATTGGAACCAAGAACTGGTCAATCTCTCGCAGAAATTACAACAACATAATTCACAACAACGGCATCAAAATCATGAAATGGAGCTTTAAATAATTCGTAATTCGTAATTATATTTTGTGATTGTAAAGTGTCAGCATAAGCGTTGCGGTAGTGATAGCGCAGTGCCATTCACCCTACCCTTTAAATTAAAAAAAGTAAACCTGGAAATATATAACAAAGAGAAGTAAAAAATCAAGATACGAAAGTACTGATTATTTCCGTACCTTTATCGATTCCTTTGTGATTGGCAGATATGGGATAGTGATATCGTTCTGAGCCAGAAAACGATGGTAGAAGTTTGGCAGTTTTGGGAATTTGAGCATTTCTCGAACAATATAGTACGAGTGATAGATGCTCCAAGCGGATTAGAGTTGTTTGCGGTTGATGTATTCCAAATAATTGCTCCAGCCCTGAACGATGGAAAGGTAATATTAATAGATGCGAAGACAAATCAGCGACAAGTGATGATTAATCAAAAAATAGTCGTCGTTAATACTTTGAATGCCTTGGGGATTCATTCATTGACAGGTATAGTAAAAGCTGATGTGGTCAGGCAATTTATGCAATGGGTAAGGAGCCAAATAGTACCAATTTTTAGAAAACAGACAAATTTGGATATAGAAACTAACATTAAGCATATAACTTCAGGAATTATTTTTCCAAAGAGAGATTCTTTAATAAACTACCTGTATTCAAAGGGGCAGAAGATATGGGAAGTAGAAATAGAAATTATTGAATTATATTTAAAATTGATTTATAAGAAAGTTCCCCTAGCTGCTAATTGTCCAAGAACTAGTAACTATCAAGAATTATCCTTCAGGCAGCAGTATTTAGAATTGGTAAAACTAGTCTTATCGGAAGTTACAAATTACGAAGAACTGTATACTAGATTAGTAGCATTAGCTCCAAATTTATTAATAGCTCAAGAATTAGATTTCTCTATATATAAATTTTTAAAGTTAAATAGTAATTATGATTTGATGAAGATTATAGAGCAGGGTTTAATTCTTCAAACCTTCAAGCCAATTACGGATAATTTAGCAGATTTTAGCAAACAAAGATATTTAGAAATATTTTACTTTCAAATACTGGAATGTTTCTCAGGGGACTAAGGGGAGTATGGAAAATATAAATTATTTTCCTCCCACGCCTTCTAACGGCAAGGTTTCATGTTATCAAGCGTGCCATTTATCTACCCCCTAAACCTATAGTTTTTGACCACTAATAATTATGAGGAGAAAGAAAGTGACAGATAGTATCGAACTTATGAATAATGGTTCAGAAGACAAGGCGAATGAAGAATCAATTGAGCAAATAACCAAAAAGAGATTAGTGATAGTAACTGGAGATAAGGGTGGTGTAGGTAAGTCTACTTTTGCAAGGGGACTAGTGCAAACATATTTGGATAAAGGACAAAGATTTATCGGCTTTGATGCTGATAGCTCCAATTCTCAATTATTAAGATTTTATGGTCAGCATTGCCATATAGAACCACTTGATATTTTTAAAACAGGCAATATAGATCAGTTCTTTGATGAAATGAAAACAAAAGCAAATCCCAAGCCAGGAGGAGATGGTGAAATAATCCAGCCAGAATCTTTATTTTTACTAGAATTACCACCACAGTCCAGAAGAATATTGCGGAAATTTGTAGAAGAAATGACTTTCCTGGAAACAGCCGAAAAACATTACAATATCCGCGTGACTATGGTAGTAGTTATTAGCCGCGTTATCGATTCTATAAATCAACTAATAGATTTGCATAGCTTTTGTGGGAATCAAGTAGATTACATAGTAGTAAAGAACTTATTTTTTGGGGAGCCTGATGAATTTACGAGATACAAAAACTCTCCCGAAGTTGAAAAAATTAAGCAACAACTAAAGTCGCAAAAAAGCCCATTTTCTGACATTAAAATGCCAGAACTAATAGAACGCAGTTATGATTATCTGGATGAAAATAGCATGACTTTTAGGCAAGGGATGGAGCAAACAGATTTACCTTCGGTTAAAGGTAGAGTCACAAGTTGGTTAAGAACTTTCAAAGAAGAGATTGAAGCAGTAAAAGAGTCGTTAGGTTTAAATAATGTTGAACTCTCCTAAGCGAATGATTATGACTGTAGGTGACTCTCGTGTAGGGAAGTCTACAGTTACGAAACTATTAATTGATTGGTTTCAAGTTCAAGGAAGAAAAATTCAGGTCTACGACCATGACAATCGTGAGAGATTAAAAGCTTATGAAAATTTAGTGGCAATTGAAAGCTTAGACTTTTTTAATGGAGGTACGGATAAAATTTTAGATAATTTTATCAAAAATGAATTAGATATAATTATTGTTGATATGCCAGGGCAATATGTAGATAAGCTCTGTCAGTATATTGTGGGTTCGGATCTGTTCGATCTCTTAATTACATATCAATGGAAACTAACTTTTTTGCAACCAATTTCGCACAGAAGAGATTGTGTAGCTTACCTGAAAACTTTGGGAGAGTTTGCTACTGATAATGCTAACTATGTAGTAGTAAAAAATCAGCATTTTGATACGAGATTTGGAGAGTATCAGCAATCAATGCAGGATAAGTTACAAAGAATGGGTGGGACTGAGATATTCTTGCCAGCGTTACATCGTGACCATTACGAAACATTGGAGAGAACGGGAAAACCTTACTCACTAGCTTGTAGAGATAAGTCAATTTATGTGGTTTACCGGACTTACATTTACCACTGGATTAAAAACTTTTACGATTCGATTTTAAATAATGATAAAGCAATTGAATATTTAGGGGTAAAAAATGAGAACAGAACAAATTTTACAAGGATATTCGGAAGCAGAACAACAACGCATAGCTCAAATATCCCATGAATTAGGAATAGCTGAAGATGACCCGATGTTTAAGTTGATGGCAACATTAGGCAGAAACGAAGAAACAATGATTGACCTGCAAGCACGAATGGAGGCAATGGTAGAAGCTTGGGCAGTAATGATTGACCAGAAATTAGAATCGACTAGCAAAGTCGCTCAGTCGATGCACTATACAGTAGTATCGAAAGCTGTGCGTGATGAAATGAAAAATGTAACACCATCAACCTTAAATAGCTCATTCAAAGGTTGGGGTTGGTGGAAACTTTGGTCTATATCAGGGATATGCACAGGAGTAATGGCGGTAGGAGCGCTTTTAGGTTCGCTGACAACTTGGAATGTTGTCTCAAATTTGGGTGGAACTCAGTCAGTTGTAGTGTCAGCCAATGAGATGAAGATTTTGCAGTGGGCAAAATCAAGCGAAGGAAAACAAATGTACCAGTTATTGTTGTCCAACCAATCAGCCGTAGCAGCCTGTCAACAAGAAAACCGATTACAAGGATATTGCTTGATTCAGCTTAAGAAAACCAAACCCAAAAAGTAGCTTAACTAACTCTAGAGGTTTCTGTTTCTAAATAGCCAAGTTCTCTAGCCATAATGATCGCGTTAACACGACCCCTAACTCCTAACTTGGAAAAAAGATGGCTGGTGTGCCCCTTAACTGTACTGACTGTAATAAAAAGTTTTTCGGCGATCTCTTTATTAGAAAAACCACGGGCAATTAAGTTGAGAATTTGGGCTTCTGTAGCAGTAAGGGTTTCTCTGTATCTTTTACCCTTAATTTTTGTGTTGCCAGAAGCGAAGTTTCTAAAAAATCTTTTAGCAATCTCTGGGTCAATGAAAGAACTATTTTGATGAGTAGTATTGATAGCGTGTTTAATTAATTGCAGATCCATCTTCTTAAGAATGTATGAATCAGCGCCATTTTGGAAGGCAGAATTTACTACATCTTGACTAGAGTGATAAGTGAGAACAATGACTTTACTATCCGTTCTCGTCTTAATGTTATAGATGAGATCCAAACCACTAATATCTGGCAAAGCAATATCGAGCAAAACAATATCAGGCTTAAGTTCTTCAACAAGCCTCATCCCTTCAGTTCCGTTATCAGCTTCCCCACACATTTCAAAGTCTTGCTCTTGATTAATAACTGATTTGATTCCGAGCCGACTCAGAGCTTCATTTTCAATAATTACTAATCGAATCATCTTGATTACTTCGATTACAGGAACATAAAACATTTATAACATATTTAGTTAAGTAAATGTTTCCGTCGTTGCAATATTAAAAAAAATTTAGAATTTAGGTAAAATTAAAGTAAAAGCTAGAAAGCTTTTGGAGATGATGAAATTAGATTAAGCAGATTCTATAAAACTAGAGAATTATCAGATGCGCTATTTATACGACCCAAAACTCTGGGATCAAATTGAATTGATGGTGGAATGGCTGATATTTATAGGTTTGATGATTGCGGCAACGTTCAGATTTAGTAGCAATTTAATGGAGGCAAGCTTTTACATAATGTTGGGAACAATAATTGCCCCATTCTCAAGAATAGAGAGGCGGACAAAACGTTATTTATTGATTGGTGGTTTTTTCTTGAGTAGATTGGCTGGTTATTTTAGCTAGTCAAAAATGGGTGGGGGGGTGAAGTTTGGTTAAAGTTTGTGGTGAAATGACAGTACCTTACATCTAAACAAGCAAGAGAACTCTGCGCTCGTTATAATCAAGCTCTTAGTGAATTAATCAAAATGATTACCCATCCATCTAGATGATTGGTTACTCGACTAACTCCCGACACCTCCCACAGTCCCCAAAGGGGCTTAGTCACCAAGCTCAGTGCTATTATCTTTATCAATATGATTAGGCTGAGATGTAACCTGTTGTCTTGTTTGCTGTTTATCAAAGGCAATGAGTCGATTAGTCTCTGAGTATGAAAGGTTATTTTGTGTAATTTGAAACTCATTAGAGTCATCTTTATAGGCTGTAAAAGCTGTTTCGGGATTGCCAGTTTTTCTGTGAACACTGAGAAGTTGCATTCCTTCTTTAATAAACAGTTGCAATCTGTAGGCTATGCCTTCATAAATGCGTCCTTGTTCAGTATCCTTGCCCATTGTCATGACAGTTCTCATAACTGCTTTAATAAGAGATTTTTCAGCAATATCAATAGCTGGTGAGACATTGTTTTCTCTAAATTTATTTATATTGTTTTGTGTCTGACTCCCTGTTCGCTGCTCCTTTTCCTCTTTGCTGACCCTTTGACCTAAAGGTAGTTTTTGCACTCCCGATTCAAATATCTGTTGGAGGAATGTATTCTTCTTCTGGGCAATTAAGTTTTCAACTCTTGCTGAGTTATCTGGTTGAGATATAACAGATGACTGTTGGGTTACAGCAAATTTCTCTAAATACTCTGTGTAATATTTCTGTTTGAGATTTTGTCTGTAGTTTTCAATATTTTGAAGATTTTGAGATAAGGTTGTTCTCAGTTCTGACTGGAGATTTTCTCGCTCAGATGCATCCAATGTGGTGGTTGATTGTAATGACGGTGGATGTTTCTCCAGAAAGAGTGCTAGTCTGTAAGCCATCATGTTGTTAGAAATGCCACTGTCACGATTGATATTGCTGACTGTTTCTTGAAGTGAATTAGATGATTGGTTAGAATACATGGCTAATGTAGTTTACAGTTCATTTTCAGCAGAATTAGATTGAGCCTTATGATGTGGTTGTTGAGGTTTTTGGGAATGTACTTCAACTTTTGGGGTGTAGGTGTTATGAATGACTTCACTACGGGCAGATATCAAATCTTGGATAATTTCATTTAGTGGGGGAAGGGAAATATCAGTTAATCCTTTGCGGCATTGCTCAACAACACTATGAATTAAAAGTTTATGGTAAAGTTCACGTTGCTCACCAAGGGTAAGTTTGCCAGTATGTTTAAGTTTCTCTTGTAATGGATAATTACCTTGCGCTGCGACTCCCGCCCATAAGCCAGTAGTTTCTAAATCTTGCCAAGGTTTAGCAATTAACGGGTGAACGGGCAAGAGAGTATTACGAATAGAGTTAGAAGAATCAGTAAGATGTTGTGAATCAGGTTGTTGATTTATTTGTTGTCGCAAATCATGAGTAATTTCGCTTAAAGGTGGAAGTACGAGATTGGTTCTTTGTTGTTGGCGAATTTCAGTCTGAGCTTGAACCTGAATTTTATGATAAAGTTCGCGTTGTTCGCCAATGGAGAGTTTGCCATTGGATTGAATCTTTAAACGAAATTCGGCATTTTCCTGTTTTGCGATATCAGCCCATCGATGATTATCTTCTAGCTCTTGCCAGTATTGACCAAGCAGAGGATGAAGGGGTAGAGGAATGCTCTCGATGTCAGATTTGCTTAATTGATGTTGAGAAGTAGATGTTTTTTTGATTGGTTTAGCTACTACTGTATTGGCTGGCTGCAAATTGATATCTTGAGAGTTGCTAGCTAGGTCAAACGTAGAGTACGGGGAAAGAAAATTTTGTTCAACCTGTGCTGCTGTGTAAGGAACAGAATTACTTTTTTGTTGCCTATTTTCTAAGTCTTGCCAAAGTTTAGCAATTTTCGGGTGAATAGGCACTTCCATATTACGGGTAGCATGAGGATTGGCAGTTGCTTCCTTGGCAGGTTGTTGAATATCCAACTTTTGAGCAAGTAATCTGAGTTTAGCTAAGTCTTGTTCAGTAATAGCAAGAGTCTTAAGTTGATGTGTCATACCTGAATCTGTTCTGCTGAATTCAAAGCTGGCAGCAACTCTTGTAGCACCCGTATGTTCAGTTTTCAGAAGTTGCAGAGTAGATGTAGTATCAAGTTGACTTTTCTGGTAGAGAATACGGTAATTGCCCAACTCCAAATCATCACAACCAGTCCTTTTTAGAGTTTGAGTGAGGATTTGCAAGATTTCAGAAGTTTTAAAGCTCTCTAAAATTGTGTGCGTACCATTAAGGGAGAGTGAACCAAGGGTATTAGCAATCTTCCTGGGGTCTTCATCGACTGAAGGTAGTTGTTTGCCTCTTTTGAGATAATCAGCAACTAACAAAAACTCCTGCCTTTCGATTGGAAACATATCTTTAGGTTGCTCAGACAGAGTGATAGCTCCCCATTTATCGGCATAAAATTGCATTAGTGCCAAGGTTTCGTCAGCGCGGCGATGAATACTGTAATTATTGCCGGATTTTATGATAGTAAAAGCATCAGCCTGATAAACTAAATTACCATCTTTTTCAACACCATAATTCTTCACAAGGGCATAAGCTACAGAAGCAATTTCCTTATTTTCTCTAGCTTCTAAACGCTTTCTGAAAAAATTCTGCTGGTATTGTTTAACCTGTTCTCTTCTTGCCCAAGAATCAAAGGAGTGAACCGATACCTCCTTTAAAGGTAGAGAAGCGTTTTGAGCAGGAGCAACTTCTTCTTTACTTTCATCGGCAAGTACTTCAGCATCTATTACTTGCCCTCCTACATTTTGGGATGAACTTTCTGGGGTTGTAATTAGGTCTGTTGGTTGTATGATTGACAACTTGGAACGAGTTTTTCCAAAAAGAGCAATTGTCTGTTCTTCTTCCACACTTTCTCTTGACGGACTTAGATTAACAGTGCCATCACCAAGTTGTTCATAAAGATGGATCTGTTCACCATTTTTCAGAAAGACTGTCAAGCGTAAATCGGGTGGCTTATTTTTCTTAATCCAATCATCCAACGGGACAGATGCCATAAGTACTTGCTTACAGGCTTCTACCCCTTGTACAACAATCAAATCATCTACACCTTTTTCTGGCCCTGGTAACTCAACGACACTGACCTGAGCGCCAGCATCAGATAAAAGTTGACCAGTCCGGGATGTAGCGATATCAATGTTGCGCTTAGTTTTATACCGAGTTTCATAGTCAAAGCAAATTTTGATGTCCCTGTTTGAGGTAGCAAAAACTGCCAATTCATCATGTAATACAGGCACAATTTGATTTCCCAGCCCATCTTTACTACGATAGCCAGCATAAATCCCTGGTAATCCGATTGCTGCTTCACCCTGGCTCAATAAGCTAGCGGCCTTCTTAGCTCCTTCAGTGAGTGTGACTGGAACATTGTGCTTCCACACACAGTACCAAAACCCACTGGTGCGATCGCTAATGCTTGGCTCAACTCCAGCCGATTCATAAATTTGTCGAGCGATATTTATCGGCACATCCAGTAAGAAGATGCTCAAGCCAGTCTTTGGTGGATGCTCATATTTGATAAACTTACCTGGATTATCGAGCTTTTCTCTCTTGTTATTAGGTTTGTAGCATCCCCAAAGTTTCTGGGTTGGCTTTTGTGATGGTTGGAGTGAAGCAAATGAGCGAGGATCTACACCAGCATTACACCACCAGCCGCCATCCTCAAGGTGAGAATATTGGTTGAGTATTCCAGTAGATAGTCGTCCAGTATTAATACGTTTTAGTTCTGGGCTGTACATGAGATATTCCCATGCTTCATGCTCAAATTCTATTGGGTCTAAATGTAAACTCTTAAAATTAAGCTCGACAATTTCTGGAGCGATCCCACTCCCCTCGACTAATTCTTGCCAGTGATTTGGATCTATATCTATGCGTGATGTCAGAAGAGGCAGGGGCACGGGAGAAGGCGGCTTTTGGGCAGGAGGGAAAAAACTTATACAAATTTCTTCTTCACTTGTTTGCTCCTCCTCTTCTCTACTCCTCTGCTTCTGTGCCCCTCTGCTCTCTGCCTCCTGCCAAATTATTGAGTCAGCCTCTTGAGCCAGTGGTATAGCCACCAATTCAACAGGTGTAGCAGAATTGGGCAAAAATGGAGGTCTATCAGAGGGTGGCAAAAGCGGAGGTGAATCACTCGGAGATAATTTAGGAGGTGTGCTAGAGCCAGGTAAAAGCGGATCTGTATTCTCTGGTGGTAAAAGTGGAATTTCACCAGAAGATGGTAAAAGCGGAGTTAATAGTTCTGTTAATAATTCCTCAAATTCTTCAAACTCTGCTTGATTAAATTCCTCAGTTTGCGGGTCAATTTTCTGCCATTTCCAACCACCATTCTCATCAGGAGTCATCACATAAGCTTCTTGACCAATTGACAATTTTAATCTCTTATTTATTTCATCATCAATTGCTAACCCTATCGAGTCCAATACAAATTTTAGATAAGGAGCTATCACTGCTCTGGCAAAGTATTCACTGCTTTTGGCATAAGCAGAACTCAATTGTAAATGTCGTTCATCAAACATAAGACTATTAGTTGATAATTTTTAATCTTTATACCGATATTTTAATGCCACCTATTGGCGATGAGTTCAGTTTTTCTTGATACCATTGAGATAAAGATTTTTGCACAGCCTGAGAACAGGATCTTTGGAGGATTTCATATTGTTTCCAATCAGCTCCCACGCAGGCTAAATCAATAAGTTTACCTGACGGAGTAACGCGATTAAAGATAATATGTAAATGAAGACAATCAGGTGTAATTTCCAAAAAGCTAATAAACTGTAAATCATTCCAACCAATACCATGAACATATTGATTTAAAATTTGTTGGCAAGATTCTTCTGTCAGAGGCTGATGAAGATTTTTTAAAGTAATTATGGTATAAATGCCAACTTTTTTAAGTTTTGGCCTTCGATAAGAGAGAGCTTGAAAACTGGCAATGATTTCGGAAGTCTCAGCATGAATATCTAAAAAGCTGACTGAGCAAGTCTTTCGATTCCATGCTATTTCTTCAAGGATACTAAAACTCTCAATAGCAGATTCTTCAATAATCATTCGCATAAGGAAAAGTTCTCAATGAAAGGGAAATAGGGAATAAGGAACTTTTAACAGGGATAATGGAAACGAGGATTTATACCCATCTACAATTCACTACTGGCTCTTTTAAATAAAAACATTTAATTCAACATCTATCAATGAACTAACCTCAGACATATCCAAAGGCAAAGAGTTATTAGAAACTTCTGGAGTATTTTGAGATAAAGGGAACCGATTGTTAATATTAGCAATTCGGATATCTAAGTCTTGCTGAGTTGGAAATTTTTGAGTACTTTTTCGAGCTAAAAGACTGACAACGTTAGCCCATCGCTGCTGGTTATATTCTTCAATATCTCGAATAGCTTGAGGTATTTTGAGAGATTTTAGCAAAGGAACCGACCCCTCATTTTTATTAGAATAAGCAGGATTAATGAAGACACATTTACCTGGAGGCAACTTCAAAAACTGGGCTGACTCAAAGAGTTTTTTAGTTTTTTCCTGCTCACTAGTAGTAGTGTTTGCTTTTCCCCCGCCTGTAGAACGGCTTTTATGCTTGTACTTGATTTCCTCGTCGCCCAAGAAACTGGAGAATAATTGTGCAGACTCATTTTCACCAGGATTGAAAACAAACTTAGTCCCGCAAGCCCCAAGAATAGTCTTAGCAACTTCCTTTCCATAATTTTTCTCAAGCTGCCCCATATTCTGCCAGCCCAGGATACCGCAGAACCCCTCAGAGCGTGATTCGTTCAGCCATTTGAATAAGTCTGGTAAGTACAGAGAAGGCAGTTCATCGAGTGCAACTATAAGAGGATCAAGACGCTTTTTAGCAATGTTCCGAGCAATTGTCATGTGTAAAATGCTGGTGAGCAAAGGGCTAACTGCGTCCCGACGTTCTCTGTCTAGCCCGAAGATAATCATCTGTTTACCCTTGATTGATAAGGGAAGAGTAGTCTTACCAATGAAACAACCAATAGTATTTTTGGCCATGAAGCGAGTGAACATGATGCTAGCGGTAGATACAATGCCAGCAACAGTTTTTTCACTTGCGGCGGAACTGAACAACTGACCAAAGGCAATTTTAATCCAAGGATTGAGATTAGCTGCCATCAATCTTTGCACCATAAGTTCAGAAGAAAGGATGGCGGCACTAGTCATAACATCAGCGCATTCGCCAAACTCTTTAGTCAGCATCAAGATAGCTTGTGTCAACTGATCCCCTGCTGGAGCAAAGAAACCATCTTCATTACTATTACTAAGAATGCGGAAGTTTTTATTAATTACAGTAGCGATTTGCCTAGCTGTTTCAGCATCACTACTGTCTCGTAAAAAGTCCAATGGATTACAAACTTCCGATTCTGGAAATCCTGGGGCGAAAATGTGAACATCATAGCCCTTACCCTTAGCGTAAGCAGCTATTTTGGCTTGAGAGGGATACTTAAAATCATAAGCAATTATCGGAAATCCTTGGTCAATGGCAGAGTAAATTGCGGGGTTAATAGCACTGAAAGTTTTACCACTACCGGGAGCGCCAATTGCCGCCGTTCCTCGTTGAACATCAGGAATATAAAAAGTAGTGCCAGCGCCACTTTCTTGTTTAGCACCCTTGCATTTATGCTTACCTATGTAAAGTGCAGCACTATCACATTTGGGTGAATTTATTTGTTGTAGTGCCTTTTTCTTGGCAGCAGCAGTTTCTTTAGTACCTCCCCAGTAACTAGTAGCAATCTTCTTTTTATTACTGCCATCGCCAAAAAATACTCTCATTAAAATGTAAGCAGCTAACATACTTATAATTGCTAATCCACTTGGTTTAAATAAATGATGAGTGTACTTACCAATGTCACTATGTGGATTTTGTAACTGTTCAAAATGAAATGGTTGGTTGTTTGTAGAAGTAGTCAAATTATTGCTCATCACGCAAAAATTCAGGAATTAAGAATAGTTAATTAGGAACAGTAGAGGGACTACCAAAAATAATTGGGTCTTTTTCGTGATAATTGATAAACGGAACTGGCCCAATAAAGTAGGGAGTACAAGTCCGACCAACAAAAGGAATAGTCTTGCAGAAACGGAAAAACATAGCAGTGTTAACGGAACCGCTTGATTCATCTATATCCCAAACAACTTGTTTAAATGATTTACCAAAGGGATGACGACCTGTTGGCTCAAGACCACCATTAGCTACAGCTAAAATTCCATAGCCACCTTTTACTTTTTGGACTTTACCCGAAATCCATTGCGCTCCAGTGGTCTGCCCAAAACCTGAAGCTTCAAAGTGGACGCAATTATTTTGATTGCAAGGGACATTAAAACCCTCTTGATAACTGCCAGAAATGCTGCGAATCCGGTTAGCTTCTATATCTCCCAATGGCAAATCTACTTGACCAACGAAAGAAAGATCCGGCTCTGGCACATTAGGAAAATTATTCCAAGATAAATCCTTCAATCCGGGGATGTCTGAAATTAGAGTATCTTGCCAATTAGCAAATTCATCAAATGATGAGTTTTCAATCCCCGGAATCGATGTCAGCTTGTATTTAGACAAATCAATTTCATTGCCGAGAGGGATATTATCTAAATTGTAATAGTTAGCAACATTACCAATTCTTTGATTAGTGCTGATACCCATTTGGCGAAAAAAGTCAGCTATTGGTGCTACACTGCTGGCTGATTGATTAGCTAATTCAGGTATAGCTTTGACTAAATCGCTAAGGGTTTGAGTTTTGATGATTCCAAAATCGTCAAGTTTTAAACCATCTAAATCAATAGCTAATGCCTGAGATATCCTCGAAAGGGTAAGCTTTTCAATATTCAGATTGGCATCTTCAAAATCCCCAAGCTCCATAAAATCGCCAATACTTTGTCCAGCTTGCCAATTTCTAGTCTGATTACCTCGGTCAGTTGGGTAAGTCACATTACCAGATTCAGATACAATCATGTCTTGAAACTTCATTTTTGACCAGTCTGGAATCAAGCCATTGTTGCTACTGACAAATGGGACTTGTGCTGAGGCTTTGGGCAGCAGAAATCCAATTACCTGATTCATAATTCCATACTGACAAAAACTGTGAATAAACAATCCTCCTAGCAATCCAAACAGTATTAAATAGCGAATCATGTCAAAAGTAATTTTGGGCGAACGATTTGATAATTTCATATTTGTCCCTCTGTCCCGTTTTTTTGTCCAAGCTCGACTAATTTGTTAACTAATTTAAGTGAGACACCAGCCTGATCAGCAGCAATAGGCATTTGCTCTCCAGCTTGAAAATGAGTCAAGAATTGCTCAATCCGATTGTGAAGTTCATCAGATGAAGAGAGCAAACCATTACTAATCGCTACTCTCATCCCCGATCTGATTTGTTTTATGGTGTTGATAGTTTGTACTAAGGGCGATAATCTCGGTCGAGCTACTAGAGAAAATGGCTTGTCGTTAATAATTGACACTTGACTATATTCAGGACGGGAATTAGATGGGGTAACTTGAAAGTGGTAAACTTTGCGCGAGCCAGAAGCAGTTTGAGTAATCACTGTAAGCAAAGTTGCACTTGTTTGCGGCAGTCCTGGAACCGGAAGCTTTTTAATCCGGCGTAAGTGAAGTAATCCAGCACTACTGTTTTGACAGTTCTGGTCGATTCCCTCTAAACAACCATCAGTGTCAATCAGAACTTGCGAGGGATCGTCAATCCACACCCGCTTCACCATCTCATTGACTTCATAAAATGAAATTGATACGCCTGAGCCATTCCAGACCTTAATTTTTTGCAGCTTGGCAGTGCTGCCACTAACCTGAGATTGCTTTATAGTGCGGACTGTACTTTGAGCATAGGTTTTGACTGGAACTAGACACATTGCCAAAAAAGCAGCAACCCCAAGCTGGAGCGCTGTCATGAGTTTTAACTTCTTCATGGCAACTCCAGAGAACGATTCACCAAAAACGTAATCTTCGTCCCCTGTGGGATATACCAAACATTGGGACGAGCGGTCATTTCTTGGTTAGAAGTTTCTGCACGACGAGCAATGATGTCACTAAGCTTGCCAAAAGCACCTTGTAAGAATGCCCCGCCAATATTGCGCTGGCTGTTTGAAGTCGTGCTAGAGCTAAATGTCCCTGTAGCAGAATTAATTACACTGCTACTGGAATCAGATTGATTCAGGATTGTTCCTACTTGGCCCAAACCACTGACTAATCCCACAGTCAAGTCAGAACCTCCCCCTTTCTTATCTTGGAACTGTTTAGCTAACAACGGTTTCCCACCTTCTCCTAATACAGAAATTGCACCGCTACTAATTGGGTACTCAGTGTTATCTTTGATAATGCTCGTGACTTGCACACTTACATAAGAGCCACCATTAACCTGTAGGGGTTCAACGGCCAATAAAGTGCCTTTATGAATTGCCACATTTCCATAGTTGTCATGTAAATCAGCCGTTAATCTAGCAACATAGCGTTTACTATCATCTGGAGCCTGCTGTTGTTGGAAGCGAGTATTTTCGCTTTGCTGCTTGACCACTGGAGTCACTAAAACACCATTTGCGAATTCCCCAACGACTAAATAGCGAGTTTTACGCTGTTGCAGAATTTGGTTTTCTTGAGACAAGTAATTACCATCTGCTATTTGTTTATCAGATTTAGAATCGGCTAACCAACGAGGGCGAATTTTCTCAATTTCTGTGGATGTACTGTTAGAGAAGTTAGGGCGTGTTTGCTGTGTTGTATAAGCACTATTGGGTGGCTGTACTTTAATTTCTGTTGTATTCGGTGTTTGAAAGGATGTCGCCTCTGTTGATATCTGCTGGTTATTTGAAGTAGGTGTATAAGCGATTTTTCCGTAAGATCCTAAGCTGCGAAGTCGATTAAATTCAGCTATCACGTCTGTTGGCGTTTCTGTTTTCGGCGTAACAGTCCTAAAAGGATTACTAATTCTTGGCAATGTTTGATTACGAGGTGGTGATGAAATAGTCGGGTTAGTTCTACTCGGAACGTAATATCGTCTAGGGCTATAACTTTGTGTTTGTGCAACAGGTGTAGCTGTTGGTGTTGGTGGTGAATCTGCAACACTCACAGGTTTATTATTAACTTTAACTTCCTGCTTACTCTGATTAATCTTATTTAATTCATCTTCTTGCTGATTCAGCGCTAACTTAGCGTAAACATCCCCATCTGTTTGCTCAACTTGTTCTTTAGTTTCTGAAGACTTTGGTTCTTCAATAGTTTTAGTAGTATCGCGGCTATCAGGATTAAAAATCCCATTCAACAGCCAAAATATAGCTAGGAAGGTCAATCCAAAAGGGAGTGCTATGACCAACAATCTTGACCAGGGAGAAGTAATTACTGTATGTTTAGTTGTGACTGATGGATTATCTAATTCTTGCTCTGACGTAATTTCCCTTGGGCTGGAATCTGAACTCATTGCTGAAGATTTTAAATCATCATCTATTTGGAGAAAATCATCTACAGTTGATGAGCTATTAATATGAGTATTTGTCATTGTCTGTTAGCCAAATTTAAATCGACGATTTGCGTAATTTCTAATCCAGCTTGCCTGACTTGATATATTTTCTTTGCCAGAGCAGTAGTATCATTAGGGATGTTTTGCGGTGTACTAATGGCTTCTACAGTAATAGTTTTGTTAAAGGGTATACCTTTGCCTGCATTATCAACTCTTGTAAAAGTAACGAGAGTAGCTACTAAATCTACTGACCATTGACCATCTTTAATTTTGCGAGGTGATGAAATGAAGCGGGGAATCAAAGATACTTGTGTATCACCGTTAAATACCCCTGCTGGGGTCATTTGAGCTAGCTTACGCAAAAATGCTGTCCGAAAATCATGCTTTTCACTGATTGCATAAGCAGCTTCATAAGAAGAAGTAGTTACTCTGCCATTAGAACGTTCAGTTCTACCTACATCTATACCAGCATCTTGTTTAGTAATGGGTTCTCCTTTTTCATTAAAAGTTTGAACAAGTCCATCCCAGTTAAACATCTTGATAAATGTGTTAGAAATAAACTTTTTAATAACTTCATCTGAGCGTTCATTCGGCTCTACTGCTTGTGCAACGACTGATTCTCCTGATGACAATTGTACTAGCGCTAACTGCTTTTTACCTAAACTACTGACTGCCCCATAATTAAGGATTTGTAGTAATAAAGAGAACAAAGCCATCGAAAACCCAGCCAGTGAAATTATTCCGATTCTAGTTGGGACAGATTTGTTATATTGCAGAAGCTGTAACGGCTCTGGTTTCGCCTTTGTACCATTCTTTGTATTAAACATTGTCGGTTTGTTGAAGAGGGAACAGGGAACAGGGAACAGTAACAAAGTTCATGATTGTAGCTTTTTAATAAGAGCAATAATCATTCGACTCTCTTCTCGAAGTAAAAAACTAATCGGCTCTACCTATTCCCTCTATCTACTGAATTTTGATACTAGACTGCCACCAGATGTTGCTATAGCTTTAGTAGCATCAATAGCGATTGTGCTATAGGTTTCAGCCGCTTTGTTGATTTGTTGAAGTACAGCTAAACCACCACCAGCCGCTAATCCAGTTGCTAAGAAAGGAGCAAAAATCCCAATTGTAAAAAGAAAGAATAGAGGTTGATCTGCTCTAGAAGTAGCAATCAATTGTCCGGCTAATCCGGCAATTACGTTGAAACAAAGTTTTGCCATTCCTACAGCGAAATAACCCGTAAGCCAAGTAAAAATTGCTTTTCCACCATAAGGTAACAAAGAACCACCTACAGCTAAAGGGCCGAGAAGTGCTGTTAACAACATCGTTAGTTCAATCGCCCATTGGTAAGCTCCGTTCAACCCAATCAGTACAATCGAAACAATTTCGATGACCGAAGAACCAATATAAGCACTGAAAGGGGAAAGTATTACTTGTATAGGATTAGCCCCACCTTTAATTGCCTCTATTGGAGCTTGAATAATTCTGTCTATTTTTTGAATGACCCACGAAAACGGGCCGCTTTCACCAGTAAAATAACTCGGATAGTCTTGTTGAAGTCTATTCTTAGCGTCCGATAAACATTTAACAGATTCTTCTGGACTCAAAGACGAGGTTTTGCAATTTTCTATTTCTTTCGCAATAGCTCCACGCACCGCTTCTACACCCAAAGCTTTTTGATATGCAGCTCTTAAATCAATACCTTTTGCTGTACGTGTTAGCATGTATTGGTTTGTATTGTTAATGTAATTTCTGATTCCGAGAGTACCTGCTCCTAAAGCTTTGCCATTATTTGCTAGGAGTACTATAACTATCAACACCCAAATAAAATCTGTGTATGCACGTTGTTCATCACCTAAGAGCATTTTCTTTGTCCACTCAACCATGAAAAAAACAAATGTTGCAACGGCGAATAATACACCGACTTTGCACATAGCAGCATATAAATCACCTGTGATAGTTTCTTCCCAAGTCTGATTAAAACCTTGAGCAATAAAATCTGCTGTATTACTTGCTTGTTCAAGTAAATCTGCACCAGCAAACTGAGATTGAGCGAATAAGTAATTTTTTGAAAGCATAAGGGTGAATTGATGATAAGGAATCAGGAAGATGTTAAGAGTTTCCTCTCCTGGTTAATTTTCTTGCGTTGGATCTAAACGAGATATACCGATAAGTTCATGAGTCAAAGAAAGAGTACCTAATTCATTCAAATCTTGTTTTTTGCGTGCATTTGCTGTGTTTTCTGCGACTTGAGTCAGCATGAGATTGGAGTATGAATTATCCTGCCTTGCTTGCAATGAATCAGTGCGCTGTTGTGCCAACATGGAAACCACCAGGCCATTTTGAGCGGCGATCGCTTTCAGGACATTTTGAGAAGCATCCATGTCTTGAGCCTGGTCAGCAATGGTTTTTGCGTCTTGAGCTATTTGTGTTGTTTTCTCTATTTTTTGAGACGTATCTGCTTGCCCAGTTTTACCTACAACACTGATGATTGAAGCTCTTGTGAGTTCTCGCTCTAAATCTTGCCCCTTTTCCTTAGCGACTGGTAAAGAGTAAGTATCAGCAATCCGATTTTTGAGTTCATCGCTACTAGCAATCGGATCTGGCGCTCCCATCTCTCCGACAGTATTATCAATTGCAGCTTGAGCATCTTCCTTAATCCCAGCCCAACTCTGATCTATTTGCGATTTTGTCCAAGTTTGGATCTGACTTACTTCACCTTTAATATCATCAATTATAGAGCTAAAAAAATCACTAATGACTAATCCATAACTGGGTGTAGCTAGTAATAAACTTACTACAGTAGCAGAAAGTAGTACAGCAACTTTTTGACGATTCTTCATGGTTATGCTACCTTTGTTTTTTGTAATTGAAACATCAGTTTTTTAGCTTCCTCAGATAATTCTTCTGACCGAATCATTTCGATATAATCCTCAGTAAACCTGACCATTCCTAACAAAGGATTATCTTGATAATTTTTCAGAAAAAGAGTCCGCAATTCTTGCTCATGGGGATTGTTAGCAACAGATGCCAGTAAACAGTGTGCAGGATAATAACGGCAGAAAGTGAGCTTACCGTTATCATCAAGCAACCATTGAGAGTAAATCCCCGATTTTTGAGGATAGAAAGCTTCTGTACTGTTAACCCGAATGATTTCGGCAGGATATTTAAATCTATCTATGAAGGGGTCTACTGCTGAGGTTTGTATCCTCCCGACTAATCTAGTCCCAATATTTGCAAAAATCTTAGATGCTGCCTTGCTTTGATAAATACTCTCTGGCTCTTGGGCAGATAGGATTACGCGAATTCCCGCTTTTGCACCATTTGCACACAATCTACCAATCAAATCTGCAATTGATTCAAATTGAAATAAGATTGGTGCTTCATCGAGGAAGAAGATACTGACTTTCGATGCTAACGCTCGTCTGAGTGCAGCAGCATAAGCGCTCAGAGCTAAGATGGCTGCATCCGCTTCACTTGATAAATTTCTTAATGCAAAAACAAGTAATTTTGCATCAGTTCTAAAACTAGAAGGGCGAGAAATGGACTGTCCAACTCTTGTGCTTAACCAGTAATTAAGTCTCAGTCGAATTTGTTCTAAAGCTTCCATGATGTCTCGACTGTTACTGGCAATAGAATCTAATTTAATAAAGGCTGGGGAACAGTATTTGTAAAAGTCTTGCAGTGTTGGAGTCTCTGCCCATGCCTTAGTTCCCACTCCTGATAAGAGCGCTAACTTATAGCGCATTTTGATTTCATCATCGTTGAAAAATATTTTTAATGTTAAAGCAATGATTGACTCAATATTGGTAATCATCCCAGGACTAACCCCAACCATGCTAGTTCCAATCACCATTGTCATCAGCACCGATTTCAAAAATTCCTTGAAATCATTCAATCTTTCATTGATAATTTCTGGTTCTAGCCCTTGCAAATTCGGTAACTCAAAAAGATTGTTGTATTCTTTAGAAATATCAAAGTAAGCCCCGTCTTTCCCCAACAAATTAGTGTAGTCAGTGAAGGTAGATGTACCATCTGGTTTGGGGTAATCTAAAGCGACAACTGGGATATCTTGGGCAAGTGCTGGTGTAAGAATTCCAGCTACCAGTACTGATTTCCCCGAACGAGTTGCACCGAAAACAGCTAGATTCTTGTGATTTTGGTACAAGTCTAGATATACAGGTGTTCCGCCCTCTTCTGCAATTAACTCAAACCCAGTCCGATCTCCTGTGGCTGTGCAAATCAATGGCATCAGCCCTGGTGCTTCCGAACTAAAATATGGCAGTCTGCGGTTAAAAGGCTTGGTTAACAGTGGTTCCCAAACAAATGGACAACACTGCAACCATGTCTTCCAAGCGTATTCTATTTCTCGGTCAACTGCCGCCGGACGCAAGAAGTAACTCGCAAGATAACGGCAAGCTTCATCTAAAGAGCGTGTTGATTGACGGTGTACCAGAAAAACTACAGCCGTGTGTACGACAACATTTCCTTTGTAAATCGTCTTTTGGGCTTCTACTGCTGACTCAATATTCAGTCCCGACTTGACATCAATATTACCTTTATCACTGGATAATGTCGTAGAAGTAATCGATTGTTTAGTTAGCCTTTGCAGATTAGTTTTTGTGATTCCTTGGTTAGCTTTCGTAACTTGACAGATGATTTCAGTATCGAAA
Source organism: Nostoc sp. CALU 1950 (assembly GCF_051172895.1). NCBI lineage: Bacteria > Bacillati > Cyanobacteriota > Cyanophyceae > Nostocales > Nostocaceae > Nostoc > Nostoc sp. CALU 1950. Next base: position 68,583 of record NZ_JBDNJQ010000003.1, read on the forward strand.
ATACTATCTCTAGATATCAGTGACCAGAGATATCTTAGTTGTCCCTGTTCGTCTATCCAGCCCCCTGGTTTTTGACTAAAATTCAGCGCTCCAATATATTTATCTTGGATTTTTACCCATTGACGATCCAAAAATGGTAAAGACTGCTCATCTTCTAGTAAATGATGCCGGATGTGAAAATCACTTGTTTGGGTTTCAATTAGTCCATTTATTTCATCTATTTTTAAGGGATTTGGGATTGCTGTTGGTGGAGAATGGTTAAATTGCTGCCAGATTACCGTCCAGAGTTCTTCAGGACTCAAAGCTTTAATCCCTAATTTCATCTTATTACTAAGCAAATTCTCCCATGATTGAAAACCATCATTAAATGAATTTTGCAGAATATTTTCAATCTTGGTATTATTAATGTAGTGAATCTCTCCAGTAAATTTGTACCATAATTTCTCCAATTGTTTAATAATAGACTCAACAAAATCTTGATTTCGTGACTCATCAGAAGCAACAGTATAAGTACACCATAACCTCAAGAATTTGTTTTTTCGGATTCCACTTTTGGTTAATCCTTTGATTCGTAATCTTTCACTACGAATCAAGAGTTTAAGTTGTTCGACTGAACAAGTATTCTCAATTTGCTTAAGTTCTTGTTGCCGTTCATAATCCGAAGTAAATGAACCAAAATGTATGGTCATTGATTCTTGCTCTGGGATTTCCTTAAGTCCGGCTTCTATCCCCTCGAATATCGGTAATATTTGTTCATTGGCTAAATTCGGATGAATCCCTAAACAATCAAAACAAAATTTAATCTGAATAGATTCGCCTCTTTTGAGAATCAATGCACCTATGCCTTTTCTCCCGCCTAAATTCAAGTTGCAAATCCCTGCTAAATGAATAATGTCCTCAAAGGGAGTCAAGACTTTAGCAAACTCAATTTGCTCTTTTTCTAATTTTTTCTTACCTAATTTGTCTGGATATTTAGATTGTTTCGGAGTTTTCATTATGAAGGTACAAATTATCTACGATTGGTGGATGATTCAAATTATTTACTGTTACAAAACAGGGAACTCTTAACTCTTAAGTGGGAACGATAGAAAATGAGAAATTCAAGAAGAATTCAGGAGCAGAGCCGGAGATGCTACGAAGCACCGCTTTTTCGGTCTATTACATTCCTGAATTATGATCCAACTCTTGGAGAAGCTACGCCCTAAGCGTAGCTATGCCGCAGGCTTTACGACAAGCTCAGGGCATCGCCCCTGACGGAGTGAATTTTGACTCTCAACCTACTTCTTTAATTCTGGGGATTCCTCTGTTCCCTGTTACCTTTTAATTCTGATTTTTGTATTCTTTTTCAATGTTTTAAAAGGCATATAACCTCTACTAATTCGTGGTACGCCGATAAATTTTCCCAAAAAATCTTTATTCGTAGAAACTACCCACCATGTTGCCCATCCCCAAGCAATACTTAATCCAGTTGCTAACCATCCAGCTTGAAATGTATAAGAAACAACAAATACATTCACTACTCCTATTACTGACCAAGGAAAAATTTGGTCGGCGGGAAATGGGCCTAATCTGGGTCTGTCTCCCAAAATTCTATTTACAGTCCGAAATTTATTTTCATTTTTCATGATCTCAAACTATTTCAGCATGAAAAGACTGTATTAAATCAGTTATCAGTTATCACAGTTTCAGTCAAATAGTTTGACCCTAACTGTTACCTACTAATGAGTGAGAAATGGGGGACTCTGACGATGCAGATAAATACATCACTCTCTACTGATAACTGTTTACTGTTGGTTATGCCGCACCTCCACCAACAATCAAGCCAGTAACTAAATCTCCTACAAAAACTGAAAGGACAATAATTAATGGAGTTCTGGCTAATGTTTGCCAATCTTCATCGTTGCGGGCCGCTTGAACAACCCGGACTAGGCTGATGCCTACGTAGAGTAAGAACAGACCCCTTAATACGTTGAAGAACAATGCTACAACTGCTTGTGTTTGTCCGTTCCCAGCATTACCAAAGGTATTAGTCATCCAGGTTTGAGCAGTGTTAAAAAACTGTGCATCGGCTGGCGAGGAAGCAAAGTCAAGTAGACAAACAACCGTCAAAATCGTAAACAACACCGCATAAAGATTGACTCCATACTTGCGTTGTATCTGCTCAAAATTAGTCAACAGAGCTTGAGATTGCTTTGGTAGTGCTATAGCGATCGCCGTAGCAATCATCAATCCACCTAAGAGGATGTTATGGACTGACATCGACACGATCATTGCCGCACCCGTCGCTCCCATTAGTACTAGTGTACTATTTGTTATCGTGCTGTTCTTTTTTTCTGAAGCCAGTACAGCAGCAGTATCGGTATTAACAAACCTTTCAGTCTCGTTGCCGTAAGTATGCATTTCGTTCTCCTAAAACGATACGCATATTATTCGGGTTTTCACCCACAAAACCTACAAACCAAAGTACTAAAAAAAACCGTACCTTTGCCTACATAGAATATTTAATACAATCTATTTTACAGCAAATCTAGCAAGTAGACTGCTTATATAGATGTTATAGCTGTTTATTATCAGTATTTAAAATTATATAGGTATACAATTTTATATTCATTGATGAAATTTAGAGAAATAAGCGCCAGATTGCCTATTGACTTTTTTCCCTTTGTTGGTTTTCTCATCAGTATGGAACCGATAACGGCTGGATGTTGAGCTTGTCGCCGACTTGAATTTTAACAGTACTAGAGGGCAGTTCTAAAACCTGAGTAGCAACACTACCCTTGTAAATTGGACAAGGATTTTTTGCACAGGGTGGAGCCTTGTAAATAACTGTCGTCACCACATTGTCTTTTATAAAAATGATGTCCAAAGGAATTTTAACCCCCTCCATCCAGAAGGGGACAGCTTTATACTCCTTGCCCAAATTAAACAACATCCCGCGATCGCTGGGCAAATGATTGCGAAACTTCAACCCCTTCTTTAATTCAACAGGTGTGGTGGCTACTTCCAACTTGAATGTGCGATTGTTGTAGGTGAGCATCTGCGTTATGGGTAAATGCTGGGGACGAGTTTGCAAGTAAGCGATAGTTGTTGAAGCGACAATAATTGATATTCCCGCAATTGGGCCAAGAATATTTAACAGTTTGTAAGCCGCAGCATATAAGTCGATGGTTGTGGGAATTTTGACTAATTGCATAATTTAACCAAAAATATTGACATTGCCGACACTATATACACTTGAGTCAAGGGGACTGGACGGTAAACCTTGTAAATCAGCTTTGTTTCGCATACCCTCAATCCGTTCAGCTTCCCGGATTGCCAGAGGATTCATATTATTTCTTGCTGACAATAATGCTTCAAGTCTAATTTCTAGCGGCGGCAGTTCACCCATAGGTGGAACATCGTCTGTGAACATCAGGCAAAAAGTAGAGATAGCCGCCCTTTCCACAATTGCTTGGATTTCCGCACCTACACAGCGATGGGTCGCTTTGAGCAGTCTACGCCATTCTTCATCACTGAACCCATCTCTATCACGGAACCGATAATCAAATCTGGCAAGGTGAATTTTAAAAATTGAGTGTCGCTCCCCATTATTGGGTAAATCCACCTTAAAAATGTCGTCAAATCTCCCGCTTCTGGTCAGTTCTGGTGGTAGCCATTCAATGTTGTTGGCAGAAGCAATAATTAATACATCACTAGTCCTTTCTTGCATCCAGGTTAACAGCATCCCCGCTAGTCTTCGTGATAAATCATCATCTCCCGCAAATCCCTTATCGAAGTCGTCAAAGTATAATATTATACGATTAATCCTATCTGCCAGTGCCAATAATTTTTTGAGTTTGTATTCCGCCATGTTGCCGTAACTGCGAAAGTTACCCCACTCTACGATCATTAATGGTATTCCCATCTGCTGGGAACAAGCTTTAGCTGAGTGAGATTTACCTGTGCCTGGTGGCCCGATTAATAACACTCCCTTGGGTAATCGCAAATTATAAGCTCTCGCCAGTGGTGAGAGCAGCCGCTTGTATTTCTTAAATGCTTCTTGCATCAGTTCTAAACCCCCGACTGCAATTGTCACTGGTTGCAAGAATTCTATGTTGTAAACTCGCTTAAGTAAGTTGATTTTGTAGGCAGACAGTTTTTTAACCAACTCTTGACCATGACTTTCACTATCTAGCCTACTCACGCTTTTGATCAGAAACTCAATATCTGCTATATACATCCCTACAGATGCTTGAGCTATTTCCTTGATTTCCTCTTCGCTTACCTCTGTGGGAAGTATTGATGCTAAGTAATCGCTGATTTCCTCCTCTGTTGGCAGTTGTTGAACTATTGTCGGCGCAAGTGCTGCAATGTCAGATGACAGACTGGCATTTGACCCCAGTAATAGGGCTGTTTTGTTTGAACTGGTGTTATAAAGCTTTAAATTAATCAAGGCAGACTTGATCCACTCGCTAGTCAAAAAGAAATCAGGATCGCTTGTTCCTGTACCAATCCAGGGAAATATACCCTCTACTATCAAAATTCCTTCTAAGTGGGTAGTTTTCCAGAACCGCAAAATCTCAAAATAATCTTCTCGCCTATTTTTAGCGTTGGCTTGATATTCAGCTACTGGCAAAAGGTTTAAGTCTTGCCCATTGCAAAGCAACTGATGCAGATGGTCATCTTCCAGTGTCCACAAATAACAGTTAATATTCTGGTAAGCACACATCCTCGCCAGATTTGTTAAAAATCTAAGCCTCTCTTGCAGTGGAGATTCTACCGCAATCAAAGGATTTTTTAGTTTTATCAGCTCAAATACTTGCTCTATCAGCCCAGTATTCATCAGTTTTTTAGGTGAAGTTCATCCAGATCATAAAAGTTGTGAAAAATTCTTTCTACAGATAAAAGTATTGAAAAATACAGTACTTTTACCTCTTGCTTTTTGACTACAATATGCCATTCTTTCTTAACTTATCCGCATTGTCTAAGTGAGCAATTTTACTTAAATTCACTGCTATATGATCAGTAAACTGCAAGTTATATTAGTATTTAAATCTCAATTGTTTTTCATATTTACTATTTGCTATATCTATCCATAAATCAAGCAAATATATTTAATGAAATTGATTTTTAACCTTAATTAACTGCTAAAATAGTGACAAAATATTATGCTGAGTTGGGTGTTTTTATGAGATTCAATCTTAACAAAAACCAGATTTATGTACTTGCTTTCCTGTTAAGTTTGGGAGTGTCTTCATGCCAATCACCAGAACAAAAAGCTGCTTCTGCTCAAAAAGCAGTAGAAGCAGAGCGAGAGCAAAAGTTCAAACAGTTTGTCGAGAGTACGCCTGATTTATACAAAGTAACTTGGAAAGTTTGTGGGAATGCTGGCGTAGATTTAAATAGAAAAATAAATTTGGGCTGTGATGAAACTAAAGATATTCCTACTCAAGGTTTCCAAACACCCATTTATGTATGGGGCCCTGCTGGAGAAATAAAGTTTATCACTAAGCCTAGCTTCTTTGCTGATATTTCATCGGACTCAACTCTTTTTGTCAAATCTAGGGGATGTCTTGCATCAGGTACTGCTAAACAAGAGCAATTATATGTTGTCAGAGAATTTCCACTAAAGAAAGGCAGTAATCCTCAACCTAAAGATGCGAAAATAGAAATCGTGCCAAAACAGGAAAAAGAGAATATATTGCGAGATGCTGTCGCAAATGCACAAATAGAAAATGCAACTCTTACAAATTTTGGTGTATCCTCCAATGGACTAATTCCTACAGGGAAAGCTTGTCAATCATTTGATGAGTGGAAGAAAGCTAATTAGGAACTCTCTTTCAGTTTAACTAATATTGGGGTCAAGTCCGAATGGCACGAAGAAAACGTGAAACCTCGTCTGGGCTATCTTGATTGGGGGTAGGGTTGCAGCTTCGTGTGTTTAAGAAAATTGAATTTTAATTCTACCACTTGGGACTTTACCACCCGCCTGCTCCACTGCCTGCTTCCACGCTTCTATTTGAACTTCCGGCTCTAACGGAATCAAAGGTCGTAGCTGATATTCGTTGATTGGTAAAACTTGTCCTTCACTAGAGTCTGGGGTAGATGTGTCCGCTCCTGAATCATTTTGTGTCCTATTAGGACACATTTTCATGAGATTATCTACGACTACCGTACTTTCCATTAACCTGTACGGATAACGACGCTCAAAACCAAAACGTTCTCGACAGTAGTCCTCAAAGGTTTTGTGCGTGCTACGATAAAGCTTTCTGTCTCGTAATTCCACCAACGCCTTCCCTGCAAGGTAAAATGCTTTTTCTACTTGTCGTTCTAGGTGTAAGCGATCGCTCGACTCATCCTCAGTCAACTCCGGCACTTCGACTGAGCTTACGGTAATTGTAGCTGTAGCTGGGTTTTCTTCAAGGTCTTGGTTATTTAGTGGTGTGCCGTCGCTGGATGCAGAGATGGTGGCTTTTTTGCCTTTGCGAGGTAGTTTGTTCACCAATCCACCTCTGCCTGAACAGTAGTTGAAAGAATATGAAGTTGTGCCATGATGAAGATGTAACTATATTAAAAAATTTATTCCCCAAACCTTTTGCTGAGGTTGGGGTTTTTTGTTCGCTTGTTATATATTTGCATCTGTGGGAATCACTCTTGTTGCTTAGTCAGATGAATGCATTGTGTCGATACAGGCAAACAAAGCGCAGGTCAACTCACTGTCCAACTTACAAACAGCGATCACCTACAGTGGGCGGTTACGCCATCGCCTGGGCGTGGGCGCTTAAGCCGGGAGCATCCAACCAGACTACTGCTTAACTTACACTTTTAACATCTATGGGTATTCCAGCAACACAGTTAAAGATCGGCCAATCGGTGAAGTATCTGATCGGTAAAGAGAAGCGGCATGAGTGCGGCAATAACCGATATCAGCAAATCATCTCTTAGTCTCAAAAATACTCATATTGTTACTTTGACCTTTGATGATGATTCATTGCCAAACCACTTAAAAACACAACAACTAACTGTTTATGACGAATTGCTTGAAGGTTGTGAAATAATCACATTTTAAAAAATTAAAATTGGCAACAGCAGAGCGCACATTCGCCGCGATAAGTTGAAATTAATCAAAATACTAACTTGCTGGCTGATAGAATCCCGTATTTTGGTTAAATTCCCATCCCAACCCTGCTCTATCCTTGTTCTTACACCATGCTACAAAAAGCGGTGGGGGAAGATTAATTCGCTCCTTGCGTACAGTTTCCTCACTTACACCAAGCCTCTTGGCCAAACCTTCTTCAGTTAACGGTTGCATTCGCGGACTTTGCCCAGGATAGGATGAATTGTTGTAGTACGATTTTTGGCCCCGCTTTTGTTGGTTGTTGAGATAGTCTTGAATTTTAATGATCGCCTCAGCCAACTGTGTCATTCGAGCTGCCATTCTCTCCACTTTTTGTTCTAAATTGGCGAGATTATCAATTGCTGTGGTTTGGTTGCTATTAGATTCATTTGAAAACTCTGACTCGAGCTTATCAAGTCTTTCGCAAATAGCTCTTATCGTTTCATTAGTCGGACTGCTGTGATTTTTATTACTCTCAACCAAGTACTTCTCTACACTTGCCTTAATCTTTGAATCTAGGCGTTCGTCTAAATCGTTACCACCTATTGCATCAACCTGATCTTGGGAATCGCCTAAGTAGAGTTCGATAAATTCGAGCAGCGTGGCTGTTGCTGTTGTGCCTTTCGAGTTGCAACAGGCGATAAACTGCTCCCACTTCCTTTGGTCACAGTTGAAAGATGCTAATTTTTTTTTCCGCCCTGTATTGCTCATGGAAAGCGTATCATCTAGGTAAACTTGGACTGCTCACGCTTATTAAATCGTGTAATTCATCATGATGAATTACCTTGATAGTATCATCGCCAAATGTGTCAGCGCATCTTCAAGCAATGGTTTTTGTAAAGAGATGCTACTGCCAACGGCTACCATTGGCGATCAAAAATTATCTCAGGCTTAAACACTTGCAGGATTGCTTTATCTAATTTTTGCTCATCGAAACAGTGCTGAGTACCTAGTTAGATTGCTGAGTAAGAAAGCAATAATTGCATACAGTACAGTAAGTCTGTACACCTACGGGGATCTTGCTACGCATAGCGTCTCTAAAAGTTGCCCCTGCTTTTAAGCCCTGGTGTCCATTAAAGAATTAGTTGTCAGTTTTAAATAATTAGTGTCCAAACGCATCGGAGAAAAGTTTGAGTTTTTGGGGAGCAAGTTTTACCCGTCCGTTTTTTGAAGAATTTTTTATAGAGGAATCAAACCACTCTCAAAAAATAAACTTAAAATGACTCTATAGTTTTATGGCGTGATAGCGATTAAATAGCGGGCTATTCCGATAAGGGGAGACCGCAAAAAAAAGATACCAGCCGTGTTTCGAGTTTATTCGTTGTGTAGCGTGGATCTTGGTTGTGACGGCTGGTATCTTTTTTCAAGGCTTGTGCCTAAGCTTGATTTGGCATGAAAGCAACAGAAGCAGGGAAGAATTTTGTACAAGTTTCTTAAAATAAGCACCTTTGCCCGTTTTCTTTAACCCAAACCTACACCTGTCATATTTGTGTAGTTAATTAACTGTTAAGAGTATGCTCTTTAAATTCTTATATCACTTATTAACTATAAAGCCATTTTTAGTTTATTTTTTTCACCTATCTTTAGGTTTTTCAATATAGGGGCATTGGCTATAGCCGAATGGCACTAAGAAAAGCTGAAACCTCTTTGCTGGCAGGGTGTGGGAGGATGGGGAGGCAATTCAGCATTTGTTGATATGCAGTTATTCAATTTCTCCTCTTTCTCCCCACACTTCCCACACTCAAAAAGCAAGTTATATCAGGGCTTTGCGATTAACTTAGTGCCATTGGGCTATAGCCCAATGGCATGAAGAAAGGTAGTGGCTAGGTAAACTGGGACGAAGAGTGATTGAGTCAACCGATCGCTCATCATGATAAAGGTGATTATTGCTTGTGCAGCACGAGCGATGGCAGTCCCAAATGGCAATCGGCTTTTTCTCCAGTGCGCTTAAATGGCAGGGGAATAGTACAGCATTAGTACACCGTTCTGGCTACAGGTGACGGGGGTATTCTGTTGCTGACCGAAGAGGCGGAGGGGCAGGGGGCAGGGGGAGCAATAGAAAGCCCCGAAGCCGTGAAGCGGAGCTGAACATGGGTATCAAGCCCCGCCCTTCCTCTCTCGTTCTCGATTGGTCGGAGTACAAGATCCGTTACTACTTCCCCCCAGCTAATAGCTCCCCGCTCCCCTGCCTCTTTTGACAAACTGCCACAATTTTCACTTTGTCCGTGAACAGGGAAAGGGAAACGGTAGAGAAACTAGTACACATTGCAGTACAGTTCCACACTTTTTTCACCGAAATAAATCCTGGGACGGGAGCATCGGCGATAATGATTAACTATCGGGGGTTCGGGGCTGTGAAAATTGACCGTCACGGGAAGGCAAAGGTTTTGTCGGCAGAAGAAATCCAGCGTCTGTTTACTTTGGGGTTAACCACAGAGCGAGACAGAACCCTAATAGGCGTGATGCTGTACACGGGTTGCCGCGTCAATGAAGCAGTTACCCTAAAAATTAAAGATGTTTATAACAGCAAGGGACGGATCAGAGCAGAGCTGATCATCCGTAAAGGGAATACAAAGGGAAAGTTAGCTACCCGCAGCATTCCGATTTTGTCAGAACTAAGGTGCTTCCTAGCTACTTACAAACCGACAAACTCCCGTGACGGTTTTTTGTTTCCTGGTCGATGGGGGCGCGGTCACTTGCACTCAGAATATGCAAGCCTAATCTTCCGACAAGCTTGCGAACGTGCGGACATCGAAGGAGCAAGCACACACAGTTGCCGCAGAACTGCACTTACTTTCATGAGCAATGCCGGAATTCCATTGCGAGTTATTCAAGAAATCAGTGGACATCGCAGCTTAGAGCAACTGCAAAATTATCTGGAGGTGGAACCATCCCAAGTCCGGGGTGCGATCGCGGCGTTATCGATGCTATCACCGCCATCCATTAGCAGCAACAATCAAGACATGCAAAATGCGGATAACACGAAGTTATCAACGGAGTCATAGATCAGGAAATATGATTTAGTTGATCTAGACAGGACTGAGAGTAAATAAAGGCTATAAGGATTTTCCCAAAAAGCCATTTACAATTCCATAGGCAACACCTCAAGCGATAGCCATTGATAAAAATGAGGCACAGATTGCTCTTTATTTACGTAGCTCAGTCGAGGCTTTGCCGCCTTCGACATCGCCGACTTTATCCCTCCATAGGCAACACTTCTTCCAAGAGCCATTCATAAAATTCAGGAACTTGAGCTTCCACAAGTCGCAGTTCATTTGCCGCGATCGCTTCAAGTTCCAGTACTGTCTCCCAGCGCAAATCCCCAGTCCATCGTTTAAGAATGCCTTTGATTGCGTCCACTCCACGAGAAATACCAGAGCGAAGTATTTCTACACAGTGGAGTAGCGTAACGCGATCTGTCGGAGGCGACTCAAATTCGGTAGTATCCTCCCCCTGGCAATGGGAGTTCCCTATAGCATTAGGGGGGGGTGTGGATACGGCCTGCTGATTGGGGTTTACACTATATGCAGCAGGGGTTTTGGGGGCATAATAGGTTCGATTTTCTTTTTGATTGCGCTTCGTTTCACGATGAGCAATTACATGCATTGCAAATTCTAATTCCTCTTTAGATAAAGAGAAAAGTTTCACCTGTTGACCGCGCTTACCCTGCTTACGGAAGGTCAACTTTAACCCCAGCTGCTCGACTAAAGTGCCCAGCAACCAAATAGGTTTACAGTCTAGGGGAATAGTAAACCCAAGAATTGCTTTGACGTGAGCAGCACAATGTATAGCGATCTCCGTCATCTTGAGCAAAGTGGGGTCATCGGCGGTAACTTCATCACCCTTCATTAAAGAAGTGAGAATTTGATGCAGTCCCAGGTTAAATCTAGCCAGCCACCGTGCGGAATAATTGCCCCAGTCGATGCACAAAGGTAGATTGTCGCGCTCGGTGCGGTCTTTTTGGGTGACAATTGTTGGTGGGGTAGGATAAGTTTGCCCAGTTTTGGGGTCAGTAAACGATTCTTCGGGTGGGGCTAAAATGGCTTCAAGTCCAGCGATCGCTCTAATTAAGCGGCCACCTTTATCCATTTCTACGAGTGATTCGGTTACTTCAATGCCGTAAGAATCAGAAATGCGGAATTTTTCGCATTCAAAAATTTCATTAGGGTCAAGGTAATCTTTGCTCTGACGGGCACGGTACTCGCTCAAAGTAATATTCTTAGCCCTGGCAACAGCCGAATTGTGGGCACTATCCAAAGCTTGTGCTGCTGCTTTAAGACTTTCAAGAGATTGAGGATCTGAATCACTGCCCACATATATAAAGGTATTGCCCATTTCGGTGAGGAGCGATCGCAAATCATCACGCAGATTATTGAGAGAATAGTGGCGGTTAGCCATAATTTGGCAGTAAGCCTCAAGCGCCCAATCTTTCTCTGCGCCCCGCTTACCCGTTTCTCTGTCAATCCGCAACAGAAAAGCGGTCATTTCATTGGTTTGGAGCAAGCGCTCTTTAATCTTGGTAGCATTGGTATCCTTGTAACCAAAGGGAGGACGCGGGGCCACCCAAATATGAAACGGAACTTTTGGACGATAACGGTACAGTTGTTGGGCACACTCAGTAGCGGTTTGGCTTACGCCGTGAAACACGCCAAACACTAAGTCAAAATGATACTCAGAAATATCGACACCAGTCCCCAGGCTAGGGGAAGTGAACAAGGCATCAAAGTTTTTGACGGCGTTGGTGATATCTTTGATGAAAGCGACATTTTCATCACTGCCAGAATTGTCAGAGTGAACCGACCAGATACGCCATTTTTTTTGTGTATGTGATTTTTCGGAGTTAGATTCTTCGTAGTTGATTGTAAAGGATTTGTCGAGTTTTTTGATGAAACGCTTACTGTCACTTGCAACCATGACTTTCTCACCAAGCATCAGCGCTGCCGAGATTTGGGCGACTATGGCGCTCTCATTATCCCCCTCGTACCAATAAATTGTGCGTGAACCGTTTCGCCACTCGTTTTTAATGATGTACGGGACTTCACCTTTTGGTCGCATTGCAAGAAAGAAGTTTACCGTTAAATCGTCCATGTGTGCATCAGCGATGACGACCAGTGGCGCATTGTATACTATATATTCCAGTACCTCCAAAATGGCGGCGCGATGTTGTTTGCAAGTATTACTGTGCAGCAGGTGGGTAAGGTATTGGCAGGCTTCATCTATAAATATGCAACCGTAGGTGAGAGACTGGGTATTGAGTTTATGCAAGCTGTCAATAGTAATACTAAGGGCTTGGGCCTGGGCTAAACCTGTGTAACCCAAGTCTGAATACATCGCCGTCCGCAAGCGTTCGGCAAGATTTTTCAACAAGTTAACCCGATGTCCATTGTTGAGAAATCTGGCATCAGGATTTTGGTCACGCCACCAGCGCATAAGTTCAGTTTTACCAGTGCCCATGTCGCTCCAGAGTACGACTAGTCCTGATTTTGGGAAATTGAAGGTAGGAGATTTCTTCGATTTGTCTGAATCAACTCCGCCAGAATCCGTAGACTCCTTCTTTGGAGGATGTCCTTTTATAGATGGCGTGAAAAGTTGTTCCTTTTCAAGCTCATAAAGCTCAGGCACTCTCAAGCATTCTTCTTCAAGTTCAGGAATGCACAAAGCCTCAGAGAGATACTTGACATTAACAGTGACATCTGGTTTGTACTTGCTAAGTCCCCATTTCTTAGCTCGATACGAGCGCTGGTAATCGGCAAGTGATTTGGCATCATCTATAATTGCAGTTAGCAGAGCATTGGCATCTTCACCCCTGGCTACCACGAAATCATCTACACCTTTTTCTGGCCCCGGCAACAGCGCAACTTCACAAAAGCAACCTGCCGATTCGATTGCTTTTGCAGTGCGAACAGTGGCTTGAAACACCGACCACCTGGTTTTAGAAGAAGTTTCGTAGTCAAAAAGAATTATGAACTTGCGCCCCGCCTGAGTCATTGGTACTAAGTCAGGATGCAACCGTTCATCAAAATCTTGTTTGCCTACACGCCCATTCCAAATTCCCGGAAGTGCGATCGCTACAAACCCTAAAGAGAGCAAGCAAGCGGCTTTCTTCTCCCCTTCGCATAAGATAACTGGAATCTCGGGATGCTGTTTCACCCACTCCCAAAATATTAGTGGATTGAGTTGATCCAGTAAGCGCAATGCTAAAAGTGAATGATAGCGCTTAATTAAATAACGTTTTGCTATTTTGTCCCAGATGGGGTTAGCGACATCAAAGTAGGTAACGCGGTTGGGGGTTTTGGGGGGCGACTCGTATTTGACGGGTTTCCCTTTTTGCCAATCAATACGAGGGAAGTTCGGCTTAATCCGCCCCCACTCCATTGGTTGCCAGTTTTTGAATGGGTCAAGTGACTGAATCCACGTCCCACCTAGTAATAGGTGCTGATACATTTTTATGTATCCATCCGTGACTCGACCTGCATTTTTTCGAGGGATTTTGTTGGAGATAAACAGGTAGTCATAAATTGTTTCTCCCTCGATGTGGAAGAAGTTGCGCTCAATCAATGCCGGATGAATGGCGCTGCCCACCGCTAATTCATGATACTCGGCGGCAGTGAGATAATTGGGGTATTCACAAGTGTTATCTGGCAACACTTGATCCCCAACGCCCATCTCTTCTGGGCATTGGTTATTTTGCACGGTAGATTCCTCCGATAACTTTATTGTCAAGTTTCAGAGGGGGTCGATTAAATCAATTCGCAATTACCAACTCGCAATTCGCAGTTATATTTACGCCCGTACTTCCTCCTCATAGACGAAGTAGAGTAAAAGAGCCTGAATTCATTAATTATTCAATTACTCTGCAATTGCGAATTGCGTAGACGCGCTTTGTGCTGTTTTCCGTAGGGTTTTACGAATTGCCTATGACGCTGCTTTTACAAAAATTTACATATCTTAAATATAAATTTTTTGTCAAAATACTACCAATGGTCAGCAAAAGCTGGCCGTGCGTATTGCTTTAGAGTATAATGGCAATAGCAAAGCAGCGTGGGTATCTTTTGCCAAGTCAGTGGTTTCAAGTCGCCAAACTTTAAGTGCCACTTTCCTTGTCAGCCGAGATCAACCCCGCCCTAAAATATGTTGTTTGATTTCACCGTAAGGCAAAGCGTACTCCCTAGTGCGTTTTGCCTAAATTTTTATGTACAGTCTGCGTTCCTCCTTTTTGCGTAGTTGACAAGCTTGATCTTACAAAACTTCGCGCCTTTTCGCATATAGTAAGATTTAAATCTGAGTTATACTACCTCCTGTTTTGTTAAACTTAGTAAAATTACCCTATTTTATAAGGGTTTTTCTCAAGCCAACCCTAGTAGTAGGTTAGAAGCTTCATCTTCAGATTGGCGAGGAAAACTTTTTGCTTAGGCTCGTGCAGCGCAAGCCAATGATCGGCTGGATTCAAAGCTACTTGTGTAGAAAAAAACAGTTTTTGCAGTAAAGTCTCTACATAATTATTTGTTGTTAAAATTTTAGTAGCTAGATTTTTGTTTTTTCTTAAGAGCATAAATACTTCTCTAAAATGCGTTAGCTAATGAGGGGAAAGAGTTTTGTGACTTTACTAGACCCAAGGGATCAGTATTAATGTATTTTTTGACTACAGGTTGCAAAGTAAAGGCGATTTCTTTAGTGTTTGGGTCTTTAATGCTTTCAATTAAAGATAGTTGTTCTAACTTTTCTAAAGCTTTAATAATTGCCGAAGTAGAAGCCGATATATTCTTAGAAGAATTGAGCTGTATTAAGAGGTCACTAAAACTAATCGGTGCAGGGTCTAGGGATAATTTTTGAGCTAAATAAATCATAATATAACGTTCGGTTTGCTCCAAAGATTCACCAAAAGTTTCATCTAACATTGATTGAAACTCATCAGTAATAAAAGTAGTTTTATTTTTAAAAAATATTTCTGTACTGCCAGAAAAGAAATGTTTAATCTTTTGAACTACTGTGGCTAATTCTGAGGGATTACTACGATAGGTTTTAATTAAATCAAGACAATCGTTTTTGTTTGTTAAACCTTGATCCGATAAAAAATTTAGAGCAGCATCTGTATCTAAACCGTCTACCCGAAAATAGAGGATAGATCGGTCATCTTTGCTCATAGCATAAATTTCATTAGGTAAAGCTCGGCAAGTCAGTAATAAACAACTCTTATGCTCTTCCTCTAACAGCCGACGCATGAATATTTTATAGTCTAATCTTTGTTCTAAATTAGGAGTTTTAAACAGAACCTCAAAACCATCCAGTACGAGTAAACAACGATGAGATTGTAAATGCTTAATTAAGGCGGTAATCAGAGCTTGAGTATATTCAGGTAAGTTGAGAGAAGTATCTGGTTGAATTAAATCAATTAGTTCGCTCAATAAATCTTGAAGGCGTACTGAGTGAGTTACTGATTTCCAAACCAGGAAATCAAAATGTTGAGTAGAGTCTAAGCTAAGTTCTGCTAAGAGTTTTGCGGACAAAGCAGTTTTACCAACCCCAGGAACACCTGCTAAAGATATGCATCGGTGGTTGTTAATTAATTTCTTTAAGTGGTAGAGTTCTTGTTGCCTACCGTAAAAATTGGATAGTTTAGAGCTAGGAAGTTGACCTTTAATAAACTGGCTATCAAATAAAGGAAGTTCTAAGTGGGGATTAGATTGATAATAGTTTATAACAACTTCTGTGAGCAGAGTTCGTACTTTCCTCTTTAAGACCTGTTGTCCTTTGGTTACTGTTTCAGAAAGCAAGTTCCACAGTTGAGGAGCTATACGACGCTGTAAATAGCCAGCCTTATAGCCAGACTGCTGCCCTATCTCAGAAAAATCTTGGTTTTCCCATGCACCCTTGAGGACGGCAATCTCAGGTTTAGTCAAGGAGCGATTTTTTTCAGTAAAAATTATATTGTTGACTACAGTTAGAGCTTGGTAAAAGGATACGGTTGGGGAAGACTGTAGTAACTCCAGAGACTGTTGCTCTTGTGTAAAAAAGGATGAAGAAAGAGAATTCTGAAAATTTACCCCATGCTCAATGCTCAAATCCATAAAAGAAGTTTTCCTTTTGGTACGTGAGTTCCGCAAGAAACGTTTGTAAAATCAAATCAACTCGCTATTTAATTCTTATGACTCTGAGTCACTTATAATAGTATCAGCTTTTTAGATTATAAGTGTATCTCCTAAAAGATTAAATGAGTGTTTTCATGCAAAACAAAGTCACCCAGATTAGCTAACTATTGTTCAAGCCTTATTAAATGGGGGTTTTGATAGGATCTTGTAAATGTAAAAATATAATTTTTAATGCAAAGTGACTTTAAGTCACAAAAAAACTTTACTTTAATGCATCAAATGTGAACAAAAGCAATAGTCATAAGAAATATTTTTATAATGTTGTCAATAACGAAATATTGCTCAAATGCTAATTCTTTAATAAAAAGTTAAGACAAGATGTCGTGTTACTGTATAAATCCTCTGTGTGAACGACGGCAGAATCCTGATGATGCCGACAAATGCGCTTCTTGCGGTACATCTTTAGTGATCAATGAACGTGTCCGTCTAGTTAAACCATTAAGAGAATTAGATCGCAACCCGTTCACGGCAAATGAGATTTTTGAAATAGAGGATTCTGGGACGCAGTGGAGTCCTGGGCGTAAACGACGAGTCATGAAGATATTAAAATGGAATTCGCCTCAATTTGTGGAGCGATTTGAGCGCGAGGTTTTAGCCTTGCAATTAATAAATCATCCAAATATTCCGCAGACAAACGGAGATGATGACTACTTTACCGTCGAATTAGAGAACAGCCCCTTCAAATTCCGATGCTTAATCATGGATAAAATTGAAGGGGAAAATTTAGAAGATTGGATAGAAACTCATCATTCAGTTTCACAAGAGTTAGCACTAGATTGGTTAGAACAAATAGTAGCAATACTAGATTTAGTACATCATACAGAATTTTTTCATAGAGACATCAAACCAAGCAATATAATTCTAGATCCGGATGGACAATTATATTTAATAGATTTTGGGGCTGTGCGCCAGATAACAGATACATATTTAGCCAAAGTAAGCTCGACTGGAGGAACAGACAGAACTATCAGTAATTACGAAATCACCAAAGTAATTTCCCATTATTACAGCCCGCTAGAACAAGCGCATGGTCATGCGGTTCCACAGTCGGATTTTTATGCTTTAGGTCGGACTATGGTTCGGTTGGTGACGGGGGTAAAATTAAGAGAATTAGAGACAAATCATGATGTGGGGAGACTGATCTGGAGACATAAAGCACCACAGATAGATAAGCCATTGGCGGATTTTATTGATGAGTTGATGGCTCCAAATCCAGCACATCGACCACAAACAACGGGAATTATTTTGTGGCGACTGAAAAAACTGCCTAAGCAAAATAAGATTTATAGACTAACAAGGTCGAAACCCTTCATGTTCAGTGCAGCGATCGCCAGCGTTAGTTTGATAGGATTACTAGCTTATACACTTGGATTCCCAGTTTATGCAAATAATTTAGTAGTACAAGGGCAAAAGCTAGAACAAGAAAATAATACAGAACAAGCGCAAAAGCTATTTGACCAAGCAGTAAAAATCCGCCCGGAATTAAGTAATCAAATTTCCAAATTCTACTTTGATATAGCAGGAAGAGTTAAAGAAAATTTAGAATTAGAAAAGAAATATTATAACTTAGCGGCTAAATATAATCCGAATGATATAGATTCATATAATAATCTAGCATTGACTTGTCAATTTTTGAGAGATATAGATTGTGTAAATAAAAGTTACCAACAGCTTTTTAGGCTAGAGCCTAACTCCTGGACAGGACACTACAATTTAGCTAACTTTTATGAAACTCAAGAAAAATATGATTTAGCTCAAGAACAATATAACTTAGCAATTAAATCTGGTCAGGAGCAGGCATTAATTGCTGTGAATAATTTGTCTAGGTTGAATAATTTGCAAGGAAATTATACTCAAGCTCAAAAACTAGCAATAGAAGGATTGAATAAAGCCCCATCTAGTGATAAACAGTTAAGAGCAGCATTGTATAAAAATTTAGCCTGGGCGAAACTGACGCAAAAAGATTATCAAGGAGCGGATAAAGATTTGCAAACAGCATTTAAGTTAGATTCGCAAAGAGTTGATGTGTATTGCTTGTTATCGAAAGCGAAAGAAGCGTTAGGAGATATAAATTCTGCAAGTGGTTACGGTGAAATATGTTTATTGGCAAGGATGGATACGTGGTTGCCAGAAGTACAAAAATGGCGAGAGGAATTAATAGAGAGAATATTTAAAAAGAAATAAATTTTAGTACTTTGAAAAACAGTTTGTAGAAGAACAAGTATATAAATCCCATGTTCAAGAGAATTCAGATTGGAGCCATCATATTAGGATTAATATTAGTTAACGTCACTGAAAGTCGTGTGTGGGGACAGGAGGTAGTGAGGGCAAATCGGCAATCTAAAGTCTCTTGCGAACCTATAGCGAAAGTGATAAGCGGAGATAGTCGTTATCAACCTTCAAAAAAATTATGTAGTGAGGATAGAGTTGTTGCAGCTAATGGTGGAAAGGTAAAAATCTTCTGTTACCCAAGAGGAAAAATCCTAGACATTCCTAGTGATGTTGTCGGGAAACAATGCTTGCCATTAAAAGTAAACGAAGGTAGAGGATGCAACGTTTTACAAGGAAGAAGCTGTGTCATCCCTAAAGGGCCGGATGAAGAGAACAAACCTACAAAGATGACACCTTATGGCGCAGTAATCAATCAAGAGCGCCCGACAATATCTTGGTCTAAACCAAAGGGAGCGACTGATTACATTGTGCGTATGCGAGGAAATGGAGGCATTAGCTGGGAGGTGGCAGTCAAAGGAGAAAGTTTAACCTATCCGCCCCAAGAGCCAGCATTGAAACCAGGTCAAGCATACACTTTAGATATAGTTGCCATGCGGGGCGATAGAGTAATAGATGGCAGTAACTCGTTGTTATTGCTGTTAGCTACAGACAATATACAAGAAGTAGAAAAGACAATTAACGTTCTCAAGAACCTTCAACAGCCGCTTGATGAATTGGCGATTGATATGGATGCAGTATATGAGTCATACAATTTAGTCAACGAATCGATAAAAGTGTTAGACGCTAGAGCTAAAGCAGGTTCAACGAACCCAACGATTTATAGATTATTAGGCGATCGCTACTTAATAGCTAATTTTCCTCAACAAGCTAATGAAGCGTATTTAACAGCTAAGAAATTAGCCCAACAAGCAAATAATACTGTAGAGTTAGCTTTAGCAGAAGCTGGTATAAAGATTGCAGCACACACAAAGGTCAAGGAGCAAACGAGTTATCCGCCAACGAGAATAAATGCGCTCCAATAATATGGGTGAAAATATTTGTCACTTTTTAATAAACTGAGTTGTGCTGATCTTAATGCTTCGGCTTTGGTAAGTCCAGATTTCAGTCCTTCATAAAATTTAGTCATCAGTTGAGCAGTAGAATCAGCATCAACTAGCCATAGACTGGCTAAAACACTACGCGCTCCAGCTTGTGCAGCTATGCCAGCAATACCCAAAAAGGAGCGTCTATCACCTTTGGCAGTTTGGCAAGCACTCAACACCAGTAAATCAAGGTTGCTTTTATTTTGTAGTAAAGCTTTTAAATCATTAACCATCAGGGGAGTATCCCATGCTAAGACAAAGGTTTGTTCAATGTCCGAGCTAAATTGAGCATGGCTACTTAAATGAATAGCCCAAAAAGAATTGTTTTCAATATCTTTACTAAATCGTTCATGGGTAAATTCGCTATCAAGTAATGTAATGGCAGAGGGATTAGCTTTCTTAATATTCTCAATCTCTAACCTGACTTGAGGTAAAGGACGTAAATCTCTAGGGACGATAGGATTACTAAAACTAGGGCCAATCTGAGAAACGCCACTAGCTAACGTTGCAGCTGGTTTGAGCAGCGATTGCCGCAATTGTTTAGCACTAGAACCTACAGAAATAATGTATGTTTCTAATAAATATTGTTGCCCATCATATAACATATCTAGGGGCAGATTTTGAAAATAACTATCTAGGACGAAACCTATTTTGCCTGATGAGGGTAAATATTGTTTGATAGGTTGAATCAAAAGCTGATAAACTGCTTGCGAATAAGTGAGAAAATTATAACCTTTAGTATCAACGAATTCTAAATTCTGGATAATATTGAATAAATTAGTCAGAGGTTCACCAATTATATCTAAATCTATTGTGTGACGATAGATATTTTGAGAAGTTTTAACAAGCACCTCTACTCGGTCATCTAATTTAATGAGGTAAACAATATAATCCAAATCTTTTAATCCGCGATCCAATCTTGCATCTAGGGCATTTTCAGCAAATTTACCACAACGCAAGAAATTCTCTACTTCAGCAAATTTAAGTTGTTCTTGAATTTTAATAGCTTGTCTATTGTAGTTTTTATTAGAATTATTCTTGTTAAGTAATAATGATATGTATTCGCGGTAAAGTGGCTCTACTTTTTCTGTAAAAGCAAATTGAATATCAGAGTTAAACAGTAAAACATCACCACGTACTTTATCAAGATTTTTTATAGCAGTAGAATAAAAATTATTAGCTTGCTCGATTTTACCAGATGTTTGATAAAGCCGAGCTAGTTCCCATTGCCATTGATAAACGATATCCCAAGCCTGTACTGATTGAGCGTATAACATCCCATCATGATACGAACTCTCAGCTTTTGATAATTCTCCACCAGCAGCGTAAATTTCACCTAAAGTACTATTAGCATAAGCAATTGCTCTAAAATTATTTAACTTCTTGGCACTAGCTAATGCTTCCTGTGATAAGGATAAGGCTATAGATTGTAAATTGTTATCTGTGAATTGTTTCACTTTCAAGTTATTACTTTGGGTAATTTTTAGTAAGTTATGAGATAATTTAAGTTTGCTATAAATTGAATCAACCTTGGATAACGTTTCAATTTGTTTCAAATTGGTGAGAATATCATTTATTAGTCTAGAAACAGAATTACTTAAAGGTAAGTATTGTGACAATTGTATTGATGTATTATCTATGAGTAATTTTAACCAGTTTAGTTTAGCTTGTAGAGAAACTGTACTTGGGCTATTACTGAGTTTTTCGTATACTTTCTGGGCAGCATCGAATTTAGACTTGGCTAAAATAAGTGCTTTCTTTTGAGCAGTAAAGTCATCAGTGAGTTGATATTTACTCTTGGCTTGATTGTAAAGTATTACTTCTGTATTAGCTAAATTGAGTAATAAG
This sequence comes from Nostoc sp. CALU 1950, assembly GCF_051172895.1. NCBI lineage: Bacteria > Bacillati > Cyanobacteriota > Cyanophyceae > Nostocales > Nostocaceae > Nostoc > Nostoc sp. CALU 1950. The sequence goes on from NZ_JBDNJQ010000003.1 coordinate 89,990, forward strand.
TTATCTTGAATATCTTTCTTTTGTAATTGTGCAGCGAAGGGTAAACAGTATTGCAGAATAGTATAAGAAACTTCCGGTTCGCCCATAGCTCGCAAAACATTAGCTAAATTAGAAAAACCAATAATTTGTAATTTTTGGATAGGTTGTTTTTGAAATATTTCTTTTAAATCAGATAAGATTTGAGAAGAATTAGTTTGTTCTTTTAACGCATGAGGGCAAATTCTATTTTCTAGTGCTAAAGCCTGAGTAAGAACTTGGCAAGCGTTAGCATAAGAGCCTAGTGCTTGAAGTGCCAAACTCTGGTTAATTAAACTGCCATTCATCCCCTGCTTGTTATTTAATTGTTCATAAGCTCGATAAGCTGATTGCCATGCTTTCAAAGCAGCTTCGGACTGTCCGTTGTCTAATTGTAAAAATCCTTGCTGTGTGAGAGATTGCGCTATTTCTAAGTTCGGGGGAGTTGCTAATATTGCTCCATTGTTAAACACTACTATTAGCGTAAATGTTAAACTTAAAAATAGGTACTTAATTCTTTTAAAATAGTTGATAGTTAAGTGAAAAATAAACTCCATTTTCTTGCCATGTGTTTGAGTTTGAGTTAGTTTCATTTAGAGGAATGCCCCAATCAAGACGGGCATTGAAGCGATCGCTTCGATATTGGAGAGCTAGACCAATAGAGGTTAAACTACCATCAGGGCTAAAAGTATCAGAACTATTGTTCCAGCTTGTGCCAAAGTCAATGAAGGGAGCAACCTGTAATTCTTGCGTAGTCGTTTTCCAGGCCGGAATGCGTAGTTCTGTAGATAAGAGAAATCCATTGTCAGATATAAAAGTATCCTGCCTGTAACCTCTGACATTGCTGATCCCTCCAAGACTAATTTGCTCGAAAGCGGGTAAAGGTCTATCCGCCCATTGGAGGCGTGAGCGGATAGCAACAGAAGTGTTACTATTTCCTAAACGCTTCAACCATAAAGCCTCGCCTACCCAACTAAAAAATCGCCCATCAGGAGGGTTGGCATTGATGGTAGCATCTAGTGCATCTAAACCTAAACTAAAAGTTGAACGAGCGTAAAAAGACTGATTAAGGCTGCGATTTGCCCAATCTTGGAAAAACCTGAGTGCAAAAATCCTTGTGCGCCCCGAAGCATCTGCGCCCGCCGAGATAGGAAAAGGAGTATTTTGCAATGATGATTCGCTTTCTAGCCGCGAAACAGTCAGCCCCAATGCCAATTCTTGTGCCGAGTTAGCCGATGCCTGCCGAATCAGAGGTTGGCGCAAAGTCATTTCATAGACCCCTGCATCGGCTACTATATCAAGGGCGTTAAGCGGTCGCTCAATGATATTGTTGGAAATATTTGCGTAAACAAGGCTGATAGTACCATTGTTTGGGTTGATAGGTACAGAATAACCAAGGGTGATAGCATTACTGCCATCTGTATTTCTGTAACCAATGCTTAGTCCGTCTCCCAATCCCAGGATGTTATTGTGCGAGATATCAATGCGACGCTGGAAAGTTCCGATGACTGGAGATCGGTAGTTGTCTAGACCAATATTAACCTTAAATTCCTGTTGGGGCTGTACATTAATATCCAAAATAGCTTGGCTTGGTTTGCTTCCCTCTTTCAATGAAGCAGTAATTTTCTCAATTAATGGGTCTTGTTGAAGTAATTGTAGTGCTGGCAATAAGCGTTTACTGTTGAGAATCGGTTGTGGAATACGTGCGCGGATATAGTTGTGTAGTCTGTTGCCGCCGACAATATTGATTTTTTCTATTCGTCCCTCAACAATTGAGACAGTAACTATAGCATTGTCAACCTTGAGAGATTGATTTTGGGCAACACCAATGTATGCACCAGAGTTGATATACCCTTGCTCTACATAATAATCAGTAACCTTATCACTAATTTTTGATAAATCAGTAAAAGTGATTTCCTGACTAATGAATTCTGATAATACTTTCTCTAACTCCTGATTATTAAAGACTGTATTTCCTTGAAATCGAAAACCTTGAACTTTGATTTTAACGAAATTGTTTGGTTTAAGGGTTCTTTGAGGAATCAAAGGAGTAGAGGATGCTGGAAGCGTTAATGGTGGCGGTGCTGGAGGTAAAGGAGTGGGTGACAGGGGTGTTTGTTGTATAGTTGGCGGATTTTTTTGATGAAGGCCACCTGACTCAAGTTCTGCCAAGGAAAAATGACTTGCCGTTAAATACGCTAGTAAATGTAAACTCAATATTTAACCCCCTACATCTGGTACTCTCTTGATGCAAGAAGATTTCAATGGCGAACTGTACGCACCCATATCGTCACTTGGATCTGGGGTAATCACAAAGTTAACAGTCCCATCCCCGTTATTGCGCCACCCTTGGGCTACCACTATATTTTCCGTATTATCAGTTTGAGTAGATTGGGGTAATTGTTGAGAAGAGATGGGTACTGATGAGTCTGTCCACCCCAGTGTAGTGCTAGATAAATCATCAAGACTAGCGGGAAGTCCTCCTTTAGCAGAGATAGTTAGTTCACTCGGCAAGTTAGGAGGTTCTGGCGAGCAAGTGTTAAACGGTTGTGGAGACTGAAAGACAGTATTTCTAATCCCAGAGTTAGCAATATCTATTTGAGTAGTGTTAATCTGTACTGAGCCGTTAACTCCTCTTTCTGAAGTAGCTTTTATTTGGCTATCTGGCGAGGCAAATAAACCTGGGGTATTGATTTTGATGTTCCCACCCCTACCCTCAAAGGCATTGGCTGTAATTTGGCTGTTACTTTGCAATATTAATGCACCTGTTTCAATACCAATATTGCCCCCATTGCCCGTACTGCCGTTTGTACCTGCGGTTGCAGATATAAAGCTATTATTCAGTTGAACATTTTCTGCTTTCAAATTGATGTTACCACCTTCTCCAACAGCAGTTGTCGCTGTAATTCCCCCTTGATTTGTAATATCGATTTTGTCTGTATTGATATTAATAGTACCTGCGTCACCGGAGCCTTGATTTATTACACTAAGCTGTCCAAAATTAGAAATGGTTAACTTTTGAGTATCAATAGTTAAACTTCCCGCTCTACCTGTTGGCTCTGGAGGTAATCTTAATCCGGTTCTGAGGCGTTCATTTAGTATAGGTGCTGAAGAAGATATAGCACTTAATGTGTCTAAGTATTTTCCTGATATTGTAATTGCTTCTGAGGATCTAATAAATAAATTACCAGCATCGCCGGAAGCGAAAGTACTAGTACTAACAGTACCTCCATCTTGTAATAATAAATTTGAACTATTAATTTCTAAATTACCAGCATTGCCATCTTTATAAGTAGATGATTGAATGTTACTTGCGTTACCTAAACCAGTAGATGTGCCAATTATTTCTATAGAGTTTGAATTAACTGAAACACTACCACTTTTACCTTGACCAAAAGTTGCAGAGCCTATACTACTCCCTGCCCGTAAAGAGATAAAGTTAGAATTTAGTCTTAAAACTCCAGAATCTCCACTGCCAAAAGTTGTTGTAAGCAATCCTCCATTATTTGCAACAATTTGTGCGACATTTGCAATAATGTCGCCGCCTTTCCCAGCATTGTAAGTAAATGTATTAATTCCAGACCCTTGAGAAATACTTTCAAGAGTTAAGCCTTCAAAATTTAATTGTTCAGCATTCACAATGACATTGCCACCCGCAGCACTGCTAAAAGTTGTCGTGGCAACTTGAGAAGCTTTTAAAAAGATTCTCCCACTACTAAATTCAATGTTACCACCTGTATTTTCGCTAAAATTAATATTAAAAATGCCTGTAGCAGTTGCTTGAGATTCATTTTGTATACTCAATGATTCTACAGCATTAATAAATATATTACCCAATTGTCTATCTTGAAAACTTTGTCCAATAATTAAAGAGCCTTTATCTAAAAATATATTATTTCCATAAATCTCTATAGAATTTCCTGAGCCATTAGAGCTACCATCATAAAGTAAAGAGTTATTTGATATTGTTATGTCTTTATAAACTAAGTTATTTCCAGGAGAGACTAACCATTGATTATTTTGGTTGTTTAAATTTATTACTCCCTTCTCAAGGCTAACTAATTCGAGCCGACCATTAGTATTTTTAAGAATAGCTCCATTTAAGGTAATATTATTGCCGATCAAAGCAAGAATATTATTAGGTTTAACTTCCAGGCTGTTCGCCAACTTACTAGGGTTAAGAGGGGTAAAAAAATCGTTCTGCTCAATTGTGTGTCCTTTTCCTTGAACAGTAATACTTCCAGAATTACCATTAAACTGCAAACCAATAGGAATATCCACAGTCAGCAGTGGTTGCTGTGGGTTAATAGCACTAAACTCAGAACCATTGGCAAATTCTAGAGAGTCAGCCGTAGTTGCAAATAAAGAACCACCGATATCTAATCGAGCATTAGGGCCAAAGACAATGCCACTGGGATTGATCAAGAACAAGTTAGCTGTACCATTGGCGCTAATCAGCCCATCAAGATTAGAGACGAAACCACCAGTAACTCTAGCGATAATGTTGTAAACATCCAGCCCGTTGTTGAAATGGACGCTAGTATCTGTAGGAACGGAAAAGTCCTTGAAACTGTGAAATAAATTGTTTCCTACTTGAGTACCACCTTCAATGGTTCTAAGATTTTCATTTATTTGAATATTTGTGTTGTTAGGTAAAGTTAGATCGGGAGAAATTTGTGCGTTAGCTGGAAGTGAACTCATAAGTAAAGGGAAGACTACTAATAATGCACTAGTGCTAATTTTCATCAAATTTTGAAAAACTATAGACCAAGTTTAGCTTTAGAGAACTGAAAAATTAAGTTAACTTTAAGTAAAAGTTATAACTTTATCATTAAAGCTATAAAAAAGATTTGCATATTTACAAGTAAATAGCAAGATAAGTTACTGACTTTAAATTTGATTGTGATTAAAGATAATAATTATTTATAACTTAATATTTTTTAATAGATTAAAAGATAAAAAATGACACAATTAGACTAAGACATCCAAAAGAATTTTACTGCATATCACCAACAATTTTTTTATTATCATGGGAAGAGTCAACCTATGAAATATCTCTTTAGAGATAAGTGATGCACAATTGTTTATTCATCCTCATCTGAGACGCATATATGATATATGCGTTAATTATTACAACTATCCTAAGATAGATTATTAATTAGAAAAATCATCGACCTCAACTCGCGCCACACATTAGACACCTGCCATCCGGTGACAAATTGTAATAACCAACTATCAACAGAGGTAACAATGGAAACAGCAGATGTAATTGTGATTGGAAGCGGTCAGGGTGGAATTCCACTTGCAGCTGACTTTGCATCATCAGGTCGAAACGTCGTTCTATTTGAGCGCGATGCATTGGGAGGCAGTTGCATAAACTATGGTTGCACACCTTCTAAAGCCTTTCTAGCCGCTGCCCATGCCGCAGGTCGCGCTCGACAAGCGGCAAAGTTAGGCATACACGCGCAGGTCGAGGTCGATTTTTCTGCGGTGATGGAGCGTGTGCGTAGTATTCGCAGCCAGTTTAACCAGGGTGTCAAACGGCGACTAGACAGTGCAGGGGTTAGAGTTGTCTGCGCTGAAGCTGCTTTCACCGGAGAGCGAACTGTAAGTGGAGGAGGTATGACTGTGCAGGCTGCGATCGTTGTTATCAACACAGGAACATCCTCTACCATTCCTGACATTCCTGGTTTAGCTGGAACGCCTTATCTGACCAACCGAAATTTCTTTGATTTGCAGCAGATTCCGCCCCGCTTGCTCGTGGTCGGCGGTGGCTATATTGCCTTGGAGCTAGGGCAGGGAATGGCACGTTTAGGGAGCCAAACCGAATTGATTGTGCGGGGCAATCGGCTGCTGGCTCAAGAAGAATCCGATGTCAGTGCTGTGCTTGCTGATGCCTTTGAGCAAGACGGAATTGGACTGCATTTCAATGTGACAGTTCAGCAGATTGCTTATACCAATCGTGTGTTTACCCTAACGCTGAACAATGGTGAAGTACTAGATGGAGAAGCGTTGCTGATTGCGACTGGCCGCAAACCGAATACTCAGGCATTAAATTCTGCGGTGACAGGTGTTGAATTAGATGCACAGGGTTTTATTAAAATCGACGAGCAATTTCAAACGACTTGCGCTGGGATTTATGCGATCGGGGACGCTGCCAAGCAGCCTGCTTTTACACATGTTTCTTGGGAAGACTATCGTCGCTTGAAAGCCATTCTGTGTGGCGAACATCGGACGCGCAACGATCGGGTGTTAGGCTATGCCGTTTACACAGAGCCACAAGTGGGTCGAGTGGGTATGACGTTAGAGCAGGCTCACAAACAGGGCATTACAGCCTGCGAAGTCACCCTGCCAATGGCTCACATTGCCCGTAGCATTGAGTGGGGGCACGATCTGGGTTTCTACCGCATGGTCATCGACACCCAGACGAATTTGATTTTAGGAGCAACGCTGGTTGGTTACGAAACGGCTGAACTGGTGCATGTCTTTTTGTCACTGATGGAAGCTAAAGCAACGTGGCAGGTACTTGAACAATCGGTTCACATTCACCCAACATACGGTGAGGCATTGCCCAGTCTCGCAAGGCTACTCGTTGGAGATGATATGCCAACCTGTCCGAATATGTAACAAAGCAGCAACCAATAACTACTAACTTAAAGATGGGCGATCGCTTCAAGATATCTGCAAGAGGTCGCTTTAGTAAAAACCCTTCAAATTGTTTCCCTGATTTACTTATTGGTAGTAGGAAGGAGAGCTTTTCACCCAGACATTATGGTTGTGATAAAAATCACCACGTTGTTCTAGTGTAAACCCACCTAGCAATAATCCCAACCATACTTCTACCATCGGCATTTGCAACACATGTTGCAGGTTAACTAAAGAAATCTCATCTTTGACATTTATCAAGTAGTTAGCGATGGCGCTCTGCCATTTTGGTACATCTTCATCTGATGCTAGGTTGTGAACATCTTCTAAAGTTTTTACCTCATCAAGCATTGCCAAAACATTCGCTTTTTCAACAGGTGCTGCTACAGAATTGTCCTCCTCAGTAGGAGATGAAAATTGGTGTGGGCCATGTGGTTTAAAGGTTTGTGGTGTTTGCGGTTCAATCAAATCATCTAAATCTAGGTGCATTGTTGTCCGCACTAGACCAGCAAAGAGATCGGTGCTAATAATTGGCCCCTTTGGGTTATTGCGATCGCGGGTATCTTGCAACAGCACTTCGGCACGAGACTTGAGAATATCTGCAATTTGACTGAAGGCAAGCGCTGCGGTTAATAACTGTGCCTCCAGGGGTAATTTTTCTAACTCGGCATCTAAACATTCCCACATCGGTGCTAGTGTTGATGTCGCTGGAGATTCTGACAACTCATCAAGCACATCCCAAATTGTTAATTGGCGGTATGTGGTCATCTCTAGGATTGTGGATGTAGAGGACAAGGACGCACTGGGCAGTAACTTGAAGCAATCTCAAACATATCCTTATATTGATAGAGCGAAACACTGTATTGTTTTGCAAAAGCCTGTAACACCTGATCTGTATAGGCGCGGATCTTGCCAGCCGTTAGTCCAAAGCAGTGAATTGGTTCTAAGCGGCAAATAGGCTGTTGTCCCAGCCACAGTTCTGCGCCCAAGGCGTGCAATGGTTTATCCCCTGATTCTTTATACAAATACAGCACTGCAAAATATGTTGCTGGTGGTTCGACTGCGATTGCATCAATTTCTGCTGAATTATTTTGGGAGCGGTGGCGATAGAATGAGCGGCGATTGTGGCAGACTTTTGGATTCCAACATCCATCCCCTGCTGTTCCATGTAAAACTTTAGCTTGGGCAGTTGGTAACTTGGCACATAGCTGACATTTGGGATCAAGTGGCTTGGGCATACCTTATTCCGCTTCTTCGCCAATCGCGCGATAGTAAGCAGCGATCGCTGCTTCTTGCTCACTGCGAAGGGTATAGCGCCGAAACGCTTTCTCGCTTTGATGTCCTGTTAATTTTCGTGCATGGCTGGGGTCAACTCCCAATAGCAATAAGTCAGTGGCGTAGGTGTGACGAAAGGAGTGAGGGTGCAAATCCTCAATGTGAGCTATTTCACCGATTTTTTCCACCGCGAAGTAAATGCCGTGATAACTCAAGCGTTCACCCTTGTATGAAGCATGGTGTGAAATCATCAATGGACTGAGGCTGGTCAAAACCTCTCCTTGCTGTGAGCGCGTAAGCAAATACTCTGCTAAAACTTCCCGACTCTCTTTTCGCAGTGGAACTAAGCGTGGTTCATTGGTTTTGGTGTCTGGTAAAAATAGCAGCTTGCCATCAAATGAGCCAACATTTAGCTGTACAACTTCCCCAGCCCGGAGTCCATGACTGAGAATGTGAACGAGTGCTGTATCCCGTTGCTTTGTTTCTCCCAATAACTCTAATGCTGACCACACCCGCTCCATTTCTTCAGGGGTCAAACTTTGCGCTGGTGGCAGTGGCACTTTTTCCAGTTTTATCCCCAGTGTGGGATTAGTAGAAATAATTTCAGGATACGTGTAACACATCCATTTGAAAAAGCTTTTGAGAGCCGCAATTCCTGCATTGATGCTGCTTTTGGAAAGCGGTTTACCTGCATCAGTCCGTATTTCATCACGGAGATATTCTTTGTATAGCGCAAGGTGACGTGGACGCAGTTCATGATAATGTAGTTCACTCCAAGCCAAAAACCTTTTGAGTTCGCGTTCATAAAGCTTGCGGCTATTGAGTGCGAGATTGTTGCTGCGTAGAAACTCTAGCACCTTTACCCACCGGATATCGGTTGGTGGTCTTCTAGTTTCTCCTGGCTGTGTGAAATGTAGAGCTTCACGATCAAGGGGAATAAGTTTGATCTCAGGTAAAGAATCTGCGCTGTAGTTCATTCAGTTATATGTAAATTATTTAATAAGTATTAAATATAATTTTCTGTTTATCTACTCATCTGGTGGTGAGGTAGTCATGACTTCTACAACGGTATGATCGTGACCGAAGCGTGCTTGCTCCCATGTAGAATAACGCTGGATTCTCCCGTGATGAGGCCCGCCTAAAACCATCGTTTCAAAAAGCAACGGGGGATCTCCAAAAGTGAGATCGAATCCCGAAAAACTAGTTGATACTTTGGCATCCCCAACTATAGTTTCGGCAACTAGATGTTGTCCGGAATCTTGTACTGAGTGTAAATAATCTTGCCACTCTGACAATGAATTAACAGCAACAGGGGTATGTTCTACGAGTTTGTAATAAAGCATGATTAACAATTTGTGGCTATCACAACAAAAAATTACCCGATTTTATACAAAATAAAGTATTTCTTTTACTACTCCATAGCTCTCTATTAACTAATACATCCTCAATCGGGATGGTGGCAAAGATTCTGCGTTTTGTATCATGTTTATTCCACAGCGAATCCCGATAATTGACGCATTTTAGGAGTATGAAAACCGATGACAATATCTTGTTTAGGTACACCCATTTCCATCAATTCTAAAGCAATATCTACTTCCGTTGTATTTTGTTGAATCCAAATTTTATTATTTTTGATATCTAGGTGCATTATTGGGCCATATATCCGTTTTTGATTGTTCCATCCAATGCTAATAATTTGATAATGGTCATACTCTGCGTCAAAAATCTGTTCGACCTCTACATCTCCATAACTAGGCTTATAATCGATATATTTAGTTAATAATTGCCTAACTTTTGTGCGGTATTCATTTAACTTATCCATTGCTCTATTTCCTCAGTTTCAACGTTATAAATAATCAATTTCAGTTTGTTTTCGTTGACTACAGTTTGAATAAAAGGCAAGTTAAAGAAATCATTATAAGTTACCAATGGGATAGCTAAATATAAATTTCTCGAAGGGTCTTCTGCACGTAATGCAGTCCGATAATTAATAAACTGTCCTAGTGCTGTATGAAATTCTGAAATTTTCGATGCACTGACAAAATTTTTAATTTCAACTGCTATTTTTTCTCCAGCTTTTTCGGCAGCAACTAGGAGTTCTGCACCTAAATCAATCTGAACATCAACTCCACCACACCGAATATTTAGTGGGTCATCTGTAACTAACCAACCATCTTTTTCCAGTGCAGACCTCACAATATTGTGGAATAAATCACGAGCCATAGTTTTAAGGAAGTCGCAAGTCGCAAGTCTCAAGTCGCAAGTAATACCAATTAGAAGTTGGAAGTTGCAGGTCGCAAGTAATTGTCTTGTTATTAAAGCTATGAAAATATATTTATTCTTTATTCGGAGTTAAACTATTAATTCTCGCTTGCCGCTTCCATCCTCCTGCCGTTGGATTTGCTGCCATTCAATCTCTCTTTAATTTTGCGAGTAGAAGCAATGAGTATCCTCACTATTTCCTTAGTTTCTTGAAGCAACGAATCAAATTTACCTTTTTCAACAACTTCAGATTCAATTAAAATTTCCAACCAGTACTCAGTTTCGCGTGCTTCCTTAAGAGCTATTTCCATTTTGTGCAAGAAGTCTTTATCAGACTGAGCCGAACGAGATTCGTGTACATTAGCACCAATACTGGTACCAGAACGTAACATTTGCTTAGAAAGGGTACGGCAAACACCCGGTTTTTCATCAAGAAAGCTACAAGCTTTGATAATTCTAATTGCAAAAGCTTTTGTTCTGTCAGTGATACTAATGCTTTTGTCTCCATTTTCACTCACTGCTTTTACCTTTTTTACTTCTGTTTACCATACTCAGTACTTCTACACTCGGTAAATTGCCCCGTCCCTTGTGCGCGGTCTTTCAACTCAGCACTCTTCATTCTTACTTGCGACTTGCGACCTCCGACTTGCGACTTCAACCATCATACCCGATCGCGGGGGGAGACAAAATAAGATACCCTTATCTTTTATCCGACATTAACTACGATTAACATACTCTCCCCCCAGACACAACACTTCCACCAACATGCGATCGCGGAGAGTGCATGTTGGCAACGGAATAGAACTATTGCGCTGCCGATGAATTTTGCTTGTCTTTGGTATCGCCTATGATGCGTAATCCAGCGATACACACTTATATGGTGCTAACTTTTAGTTATAATTAGCCGTAACTTATTATAGGCACAATTAACTATAGCTTTGACTGAGTGCAAAGATAGTTTACAAAAATTGCTCAGGCGGTTGCCATAATATTGGTTTAGCGAAGAGACAGAGGGGCAGGCATCTGAAGAATGCATTCGGGAAAACCTTTCTCCCTGATCAGGTGCCTGTCCCTCAATCTCTAAGATTCGGATCATGGATAACTGCAACCGCCTTGATGCAGAACCGTCTGGGAATACAAATTGTCTGCTTTAATTACAAAAATCATCTACCCGAATATCCCGCCAGACATCAGAAACCTGCCAGCCGGAATTGCCCACAGATTGTACTGGAGGATTGTCAAGGAATGGAACATAGTCAGGAACTTTAGGCTCTGAAATCGCTACTGGTTTCTCCTCAACCTCAACCATAGGGGCTAGAGAATTGACAGTATTAGCTTCAAGAAGTTGGTCTTCTGCCTCCTCGATTAACTTCATCTGTCTCAGGGTAAGCTTGTCAGATTTTTTGATAATTTTCTTTGTATGTATCTCATTAGAAGTATTCATTGGCTGTTCCCTTGAAGGCATTGGCTTAAAATTTGGATGAGTAAAGTTGGGAGAAGTTAGGTATAAATAATTTGCACAGAATTAACAAGGTACACCAAATCTATGGGAAATACGAGTCTCTTGCTGAAGAATTTACCAATTGAGTACAAATCTGTTTTCGGGTTGATGTCCCAGCATAATCTGTTGCACAGATGCAAGTATTAAGCGATCGCTTCATCATCATGGCTGTACTTCAAGCTTGTACTTCAAGATTGTTTTGCGGTATCGTTTGGTTTACTGAAATCAGCGAACTCCCCCGGAGCAAAGACTTCTTTATTGTTATCAGGTTTGCGAAGTGGATCAGGGTTGTATGCAGTGGGGAGCCGCATATAAACGTATTCACATCTCACCCCATCAAATTTAGTATCGGTGGTAATGCCCCAATCTTGAATGTATGCTCCAGTAAGGTTAGCGCCCGTCAAGTCGGTTCCGTTAAGCTGTGCTTGTACTAGCTTTGCTCTGGATAAATCTACATCTTGTAAATTCGCTTGACTGAGGTTTGCACCAATAAAACTGGCATCTATCAAATTAGCTCCTTTAAAGTTAATTCCGCTTAGGTTTTCACGATCAAAATTACTGTCCTGTCCAACACCTGTCTCTAACACGCTTACCACTTGTGCTTTTTGAAGGTAAGTTGTTCCAGGGCGAACAAAGTCGAGTTTTTTAGTTTTGTTGAAACAGGTACGAATTAGAATGGCTTTTCTAAAATCTGTACTTTTTAGTGTGGCGGCTGTGAAATTAACATCAGTTAAATCAGAAGAGCGAAAGCTGGTACCACCAATAGCTGCAAAAGCAATAGCAATGTTCCGAATCCAAGAGTATTTTTCATCTCCTTCCATTGCTCTGCGACCAATGTTAGCACTAAATAAAATTCCGGCGACGGCTAAGATGAAGGCTAAGACGAAGGCTCCGAGGAAGGCGAAGGCGAAGGATAATGAGGCGACGATTCTGGTTCCGCCTCCGAGGAAGGCGAAGGCAAAGAATCCGAGTCCATTGAAGACGAAGGCTAAGGCTCCAGCTCCGGCGTTGGCAATAGCTAAGGCGATGGCAACAGCTAAGGCGAAGTCTCCGGCGACAGCTAAGGGGCCAGCGAAAGCTAAAGCGCAGGCATTGGCTAAAGTGACGGCTAAGGCTAAGGCTAAGACGCAGGTGAAGGCTAAGGCTCCGGCTCCGGTTAAGGCTAAGGTAACGGCAACGGCAACAGCTAAGGCTAAGACGACGGTGACGGCTAAGGCTGATTTTAATCCTTGGTCAAGGATAACTATAAATAAAACAATCACTACTATTAAGGAAGTCCAGCCGACAACCTGATTTAGTGGATGTGGACTGTCAAATATAAAAGCTATGAATAATCCAGTGAAGGCTGAGAAAAATCCTGAAATTCCAGATAGCACCCAAGAAACACAAACTAAAAAAATAGCCCAACGCTTTTGTAGTCCTGCCTTAGCACCTGTGAAGTTTGCACCATTTAGATTAGCCCCTGTAAAATCTGCACTCTTGATATCTGTGCCACTAAAATTTGCCCCCTCAAGGTTTTGTCCTTTGAAGGAGCGCCCACGAAGATTTTGACCAAAAAAGTCCTGGTGCATGGTTGGGTACTGGATGTCAATTTACTTTTGCTACAGTCATACCAATATTGATTCCATAATTTCAACGTTTGAAAGCGCTTTTATTTTTATATTGCCTCCGGCAAGAGGTAGATGCACGAACAATTCTTTTTTATCCAAAGTCCAAAAAATACTCTCGTGTATAGGTTTTTATTGGGAAATTAGCCATGTTTCAAATATCACGCGGACTGCGTTCTGCTTTGAGAATTCTAGTTGGTCTAATTTGGATGTTTTCAGCGTTTTGCTTTTTACTATTGACTCGCATACCAGTGCTGCTTCCTTGGTTGGCTGTTCTGCCTGACTGGTTGGCTAGGATTGCTATATCTTTTGTGGTTAGTCCAGGGTTTATAATTCTAAGTTGCATTCTCGTTGCGTTGAGCAGTTTATTACTTTGGCATCGATTTTCTAATAAATGGGCAACTATCTTTGCAATCCTTATCCCATTCCTACTCTTCATTGGAACTGTTCTATTTGGTGACATCGATACTCAGGGAACACAACGATACGTCACTGATGCGGCTCAACGCGGTGATGTGAGGAGTACTCGTGAACAGATATTAGTTCGGGGTGGATCGCTTAATCAATTAAAGGCATTGATTTATGTGGGGACAAATGTAAATGTGCGCGATCCACAAGGTCGTTCTGCGCTTTACTGGGCTGGACGGACTGGAGGAGAACCAGAAAGAATTAAGCTACTGCTTCAAGCAGGGGCTAAACCTGATGGAAGGGCACTGGTAAATGCTGCCTTTTGGGGAAGCTTAGATGGCATCAAACTAATGTTTGAAGCGACCCCTGATGATGGGAAAGCGCTAGTAACAGAGGTGGGCAATCAAGCGCTGGAGGCAAACAAGACCCACACGAGAGCAAGTGCTTCAGATCGGGCACAAATTGCTCAGATGTTAATAGCACGAGGAGCAAAGTCGAATGACCAGAAGTAACAGAGGCAAGTGTTCTCTTTAGATTTTCTTTACAAATCAGCGCTCCCTAATAAGTAGCAATTAGCGTTGCTTAAAGCCAATCTTGAGCTAGGGGAGCTTCCGCTTGCGAACGGTTAACCGTCAGATATAGTTGGATTACCCATCGCTATTGGCTCAATGTGGTTCAGTTAAGAAAGTTCCTTTGTCAAGGCAAGGGAACAGTTACGAAAAAGCAGGCTGATTTCAACTGTATTGGTTTATCGCCCAGAGGCACAGGAAATTAGTACAATTTTTTAATACTGGAGTTTTCATTTTTGAAAAAGTATTTGAGCCAAAGTCTACCTATAGTACCAAGCCGGAAACTGAAGATTACGATCCTAACAGTAGGTTCAAGGGGAGACTTGCAACCATACTGCGCTTTGGCTATTGGCTTGAAACGTGCGGGGCATGAAGTAACCGTAGCAACCCATGAGAACTTTGAGCCATTTGTGAGGAAGTTCGATTTAAAGTTTGCAGCGATCGCTGGCAATATGGAAGAGTTTTTGCAATCCAAGCAAGGGCAGCGATTGATTGCGGGAGAAAAGTTGAAAAAAGAAGAAGGAGATAAGCTTTTACTTCAACAGTTAGAATCAGCTTGGAGTGCGTGTGTTGGAAGTGAGGTGATTATCTACACACCGTTAGCTACCTTTGGATATCACATTGCAGAGAAATTAGGCGTACCTTGCTTTTTTGCATCAGTTCTACCGTTGACTCCCACAGGGATGTTTGGGTTTTTGAGATTTGCTCAAATAACTAAAAACCCGCTAAAGAAATTAATCAACTATGGCAGCTACTTACTAGTAGAGTTTTTGCACTGGCAAAGATATCGTCCACTGCTCAATCACTTCAGAACAGAAACTTTGAAATTGCCGCCCTTACCATATTTGGGCAGACGCTTTAGACAGAAGACTCCGGCGAATGTATCACGAATCCCTGTCTTGTATGGATTTAGCTCACACGTAATCCCAAAACCTCGTGACTGGCCTGCATGGGTGTATGTAACTGGTTTCTGGTTTATTGACCAAGCCTCTGAATACGAGCCACCTATGGAACTAGAGGATTTTCTTGGGCGAAAGCAATTACCTTTGTGTTTTGGATTTGGGAGCATGACGATGCCCAATCCAGAATATCTCACACATTACATCGTGGAAGCTCTAAAGAAAACCCATCAAGGCGGGATTATATTATCAGGATGGGGTAATGTTGGAAGAACAGTGAATATAAAAGATTCGCTACGAGTGTTTGTGATCAAGGAAGTTCCCCATGATTGGCTGTTTCCCCAAGTGCCAGCAGTAGTCCATCACGGAGGAGCTAGTACAACGGCGGCAGTGTTACGTGCAGGGACACCATCAATTACTGTACCTTTTTTTGCAGATCAGCCAGTTTGGGGTGAAAAGCTAACTCGGTTGGGAGTCAGCCCTGCGCCGATACCGTACAAGAAACTGTCAGATAAAACTTTAGCAGCAGCGATTGAAATCGTACTGGGCGATGAGGTGATGCGGAAGAAAGCACAAGAGTTGGGTGAGAAAATCAGGGGTGAAGATGGTGTGGCGAAGGCTGTTGAAGCATTCCATCGGCATTTGGGGTTGATTGGGTGAGAAATCCCACACAATTAAAATACATCATCACACTTACAACAGCAGTCAATGTCCCAAGTTAAAGTTGATACCGTACTCTGTGTCAACGGCAGTGTCCTAATGGTTTTTTACACGCCAGGGCATTGCTGGGAATTCCGTATCATCAGCCGCACGGGTGGGATATTCGGGGAACAAAAGATTTATTACACGGCGGAGGCAGCGTTGCGGATGGGGTTGGAGTGGCTGAAGGATGAAGAGTGAGAAGTGTTGATACGACCCAAGGTCAGCACTAATGGCAAGAGACAATCGCTTTTTGTGAAGTGAATTGCTTGAAATTGTACAGTGATTTTTTATTTGTTGCTCCAGTAACTATGTGGAGGCGAATTAATAGAAAAGAAAAGTTGGCGATCGCTACAATCAATATTTCAAGTATTTATACAGAGGTATTAATACTTGCTATTGTATAAAATAAATTTTAGCGAAAAGGTAATAAATACAACTTTATATACTCTACTGAGGTGAAGAAGTCAGTAGAGTATTTTCGTGAGAATCACTGCCCTTGAAAAATCGTCTTGTCTTGTTGCAACCCAACAAAACCTCGTTCTAACAACCATAAATTGAAAACTGCGGCTGCCGTCTCAAGAAATGTAATCGCACTTCTTGAAACATCTATAAGTTGTGCTTCTCTCAATTGTAATCGTTGCCATTAGGAGCAGACAGTTGAATCATCTCAGTAAAACGTGAATACTTAACCGCATCCGTAGGAGGATAATCTGCCGACACAGCAATTAACCCAATTTTTATATCCTCGAAATAAATCACGCCCCCAATACGTCCTTCGATTTGAAAAGCTCCATGAAATAAATGATATGGAGCTATGTAAATCAGCAAACAGTCACTAATCTTTATTGCCCTAGCAAACATCTGCTGACAAGTTTTTTGGAGGACAGCATCTAGGTATTCATTATAAGCAGGCTCACCCATGTCAGTGAATTCCGGCAGATCCGCAAAATGATCCATATAAAATAGCCAGATATCGGACAAGTCTGCATCATTCGTCAGTTTTTGCTTAAGTTCTTGCAATCGGTCGATATTCATATTATGGATATTTAGAAGATAGGGCAAACAGACAGTACTGTTAAAAAATTATCAATTATTTTTGCGTTAATGGGGGAGAAAGAATTGTCACCAAAGGGTTCTACTAAATAGTGGGGGACTTAAATCACGGGATAAATAGACCATTGATAACTGTTCAAATAGGCTAGATAGCAAGTTGAGATAAGCTTATGTTGTCCTTAAGAATTTCTATCTCGACTGGAAAAAGTACTTTATCTTTCATTTGTTGTAGCTCATGTAGGGCATAGGGCGGCCGCATCATGTCAATAAAAACAGTGCATTCTCAATAGATGCAAAAATAATCTCATTAAGGCTTGTTTATTAACAAAATTTTGGCGTAGCAAAGCCCAATGCAGGCATCGCTTTAAGGCTTGAAAAATAAATCAAATGAGAAATACTTAGTTTTTCATTGCTTTTAACCTTGGTTGTGATCAAGAGTAATTTAGATGCGGCCGCCCTGCCCTGGAGCATCTTTACGCTGCTTACTCTTCAACTTAACAAGCGTGCCATTCGTTACCGTACCTTTTTTGCTGATCAGCCAGTTTGGGGTGAAAAGTTAACTCGGTTGGGAGTCAGCCCACAACCGATACCCTACCACTCTAAAAGAAAAACCTAAAAATATACCCAGAAATACAAAATCGACTAACAACAAACGAAATTAAGCAGATTGGAAGTTTGCGTGTTTTTGCTCAAAAAAGCATTAATACATTTAGGTTAATGTTTTAAACAGTTTCGTTACGTATGAATAGACGTAATATAACTAATAAAATACTGGAGTAATGCGGAATTTTTCTAATCAATTTTAAGAGAGTGTTCTGATTTGAAACATTGATTTTTTCATTTTCTGAAATATGCAGCAAGCAAATGTCTAATTCTTCAAAGAACTGTGACTTTTCAACATCGAGAACTATAGGTAAATCTTTTCTGATAGAGTTGTTGACCTTTGTTATTGTAGACACGTAGTATTCACGAGCATCTAGCCCAAGTAATGCAAGAAGGTTTTCATTACTTTTATGCTTGAAGTATGTCATACTAAAAATCAGCACCAAGAAGAACTTACAGACTAATCTTGCCTTCAATCCACTAGAAAGTTGTAGTTGGGATTTAATAATTACACCAAAAAAATCTCCATGTCGATTCTCATCTTCACTCCAGGATTTATAGAAGCTAAAAAGAGGATAAATGGAGTATTCAGGATGAGATTCTAAATGCTCGAAAATGGTTATGTAATAACAGCTAGAAATTCTCTCAGACAGATAGGTAGAGTAGATAAACCATGAAAAAGGTAGAAAAATATACTTTCTATGTTCTTTCTTTAGAAAATCTAATCTAGGTTTAATATGAAAATCTAAGAGGGCTTTATTTAGAAAACTAGCGTGACGGGCTTCATCACGAGACATCAGGGAGAATCCACTTGAAAGGACGCTGTTTGTTTCCTTAAGTTTATATGATAATTCTTTGTATAGGATAAATCCTGAGTACTCAGCAGCACTGTACATTTCCAGAAGTTTAATTATGAGTTCTCGTGCCTCACCTTGAATGTGATCCCAAGACTGATCAAATCTCTGGTCACGTATGTACTTGTCTTTAGTGTAGTCGTTCTTTAGATTGGCGATAGCAGTACTAAAGTCCCCTTGAAAACTTGAGGTATCAGTACTAGAAAGTTTCCTGATGTTAGTTGTATAAAATCCTGGGGAAATGAGGGTTTCTTTCGCTAAAACCTCAGTCTTTGACTGTGTGTTTTCAACATATCCCATATTCTAGATCCTCTATTAAATGTCAGTCTAGATGCTACTTCAAGAGAAGAATTTTAGCAATTCCTGAGTCTCAGATCAGGAATTTGATTGGAAGTGTTGCAGTCTAACGGTAAAGGTGAGCGGCAGCAGATTACCTCTAACTCGTTATCAGGACACCTAATACCAATTCAAAATTCAAATTGGCGATCGCAGGAGTGTTCACAGCAAGCTCTATGCTTACTGTGTGTATTTTTTATCGTTTCTGCTGGAAAGTGATATAACCTCTTTATGCAAAAAAACAACACATTTTTCACTTTGTTAACCTATCTTTTACCTAGACTTACCCTTTAGAGATTGTTAGCCTGGTTTCAGTATTTGACAGTCCCGCTTCATCAATAGAGACTCATCGCTTCTGCTGACAACTTCAAAGCCGAAACGCTTATATAGGCTCACTGCTGGATTGTCGATCGAGACACTGAGAGAGATGGATGACTGTCCACAAGGTGACTCCAATAAATGTGTAAGTAACTGGGTGCCAATGCCTTGACCGCGATATTCAGGAAAAACCGCAATCCCTAATTCCGGTGTGTCATCATCTACATAGCCATAACCTTTATTATTTCTCGTTAGTAACCGCAACCAAACTGCGCCAACAGGTTTTTCTGTCAGGAAATCAATAACCATGAAGCCACAATCGCCATCACTGCCCCAGTCCTGGACATAACGGGCGAGTTCAGGCAAATAAATTACTTCACGTGGCAAAGGAGCTTGACCTTCAGGGAGATACAAAGCCTGATACAACATCTCCCATAGAAACGGCTCATCCTCTTCTTTAAGTGCTTGAATAATCCAAACCATAATTTTCGCCTTGCATCACATTTTTGAGAGGAAGGCTAACTATTTATTATGCGGAAATTTTTTATATAAATACCTCAAATCGGGTGATTATACAGAATTTTTCTATTAAACGTTGCCTGCTGCATCCACTGTCTGATTTGCTTGAGATGGTTGAGTCATCATGACCATAGAGATCACAGATGCAAACAGTGCAGGGCTAGAAAATAAAGTGAGAAAAAATTTGTTCATTTATTCAAAAAAGTTTGTGACTGCTCACACCTTTAAATTATTACTGAGTAATTTCTATATAAATATAGTTGATATCTCAGTAGATAAAAATAGTAATGGGAATTTTACCAGAGTTTGTTTATGTTTATAACGTCTAGAGAGCGTAGAGCTAGCGAGGCTTTACAGGGGCGCACGACTCACGCTCATGCACTGATGCTACTAATTTGTCCTTGAAAGTGGTTTTCGCCAAGACTGTATTAGCAATCCAATTGCCATACCAATGCCGACAATAGCAGTAAAGTAGAATAAACCAATGAACCGGATATAAATCGGTGGTGCGATTCCTTCAACTTCAACTGACTGCGCCACTTTCACCGATGGAAATTGACGGTTAGATCCAGGTTTGGGAGTTGCTTCTACCTCGACTTTGTGGGGTGAGCCATCAAAAAATTGCTCCTGCCATATTAACTTGCCCTGTTGGTCGGGAATACCTTTGTAGGCAAAGACTGTTAAATTATCTTCAAGAGCGATCGCCTTCACTTGTAAAACTACATCCGTCAGAGGCTGTCCTGTTGCAGTATCCTTGACCTGCAACGCTAAATCCGCAAGTTTTCCTACAGTCGCGTTTTTATCGCCTTCAATGCGGACTTCCACCCCATGCGATTTTTGGGTTGATGGTGCAATGGCTTCAGTACTGCTATTGTGTTTGCTGCCGTGAGCCTCTGCGACTTCTGCACTAATGTTAATAAACAATAGGGTGACTATAGCTACCACTGTCAACGCACTTAACAATAGACGGACTGACTGCGGCGCAATTTCTCCTTGTCGCAGTTGTTCTTGTCCGCCAATAACCCAACCGCCTAATAATCCTACTGACAGTAAAATAGCTGCAATAACAGCAGTATATTTATATTTGACTGGATTTTCCCGGACATTCAGATTCAAGGTTTGCTCATAAGGAGCGAAAGCATTTGCTACTAAGGGTGAGACATTCACGCGCAGTTGGTAATTGCCACGGATGGGTAATATCTGCTGAATTTCTAGCTTTCCATCAGGTGCGCCGGCATCCATTTCCAGCAATTTTGTTCCCTCGATAAAGGGAAAATCTGTTGCCAACCAAGGAGTTGGCGGCGGTGTCAGAATTTGTAAGCTAATTTTGGCATTTTCTAACGGTTTACCCACAGCATCAACAGCTTGTAGTGTCAGGGTAACGGGAGATTGTGGTTTTTCTGTTCCTGCTTCAAAAGGATGAATACGTTCTAGTGGTGGATTGGTGGAGAGTAGCACTCTGGGTGGAGGAGTTTGGGAAAATCCTACAAAGGAGTAAAGAATTGACAACGCGATGCAAACAGCGCCAATCATCCCAAACAGTCGATATTTTTTCATAAAACTCAACTCTAAGTGTAGAAACCTGTATCTTTGGTGACTGGTACTTTGATAGCGGTAGGTGAAACTTACCTTACTTGATTCAGCGTCTATTTATCAGCAGTGGAGGAATTCCAGTCAAAAATTTAGTAATTAATTAGACATGAGATGAAATTAAAGTTAAGCGATGTAGAGATTGAAAAGAAAATATCTCTACATCGCCTAAAATTCTTTTCCAGCAAAGGCATTAGTGCGAAAAGAGCGGCATTACTTTCTCAAGTGTCAAAGCATTACCGAATTCACCTAAAACATCTGGGAATTCTGACAATTTTAGTGACACGCAACACCTAAAGTGTGGTGACGCGCTGAGTGTGCTGTGTTATGAGCTGCCGGATAAGTAGAGAACAACACAGTCCAGATAATCAAAGAAGATAACAGCATATAAAGCGTTACCTGCACAGGCTTGGATAGGGTAACACCTGCGGTCTTTTGTAACACTGAAGTAGAAGAAAAAACAGTCATTTTGAACCTGCTATGAATAATTGGGATAATTTATCAATCAAAGGATATTTTGCCACTTGATTGCAAAAAGATATACCATAAACTTTGTATTTGACAAGTGTATAGAAAATGTGTTTTATCCCAGATTAGCCACTTGTTTTTTTAACTATTTTTATCATCAGTTTATACGCTATCTTCTAGGATGGTGAATATCAACGGAGTAAGGATGAGAGTGGCGTATCAATTTGTGTTGATGAGGATGGGTATGTGGTTCGCACTCTAGTATTCCTTGGGGATGGTTATGCTGATGATGTTCATTGTGAACATGTGAGTGTTCGTGCCACATATTTTCATGGACGTGTTCATATTCATTTACTGGAGGCTTTAGGGTAAGTTGTACCACAACCAGCAGTGCTAAACCAACCAAACTGCCATATAGGAATTCACCTTCAGGAAATTTGCTTCCCAGCCACCCAGCCAGAGGATAAGAAATTGCCCACCACAAATGACTCCAAGCAAAGTGTGCGCCGTAAACACGTCCTTGGACATCACGGGGAATGCGATCGGCAATCAATGTTTGGGTGGGTAAGTTTACACAGTTTTGTCCAAAACCAGCCAGTAGCCACAAAATCATCAATACACTCAAAGAAGCATAATTTGCAGGTAGTAGGGACAAAGTTATCAAAACCGCACCGAACAACACAAAGGCAGTTCTGGTAAAGCGTTGACTGATTACAGCAAAAGCTACTGCTGAAAGCGTTGCACCGATACCAAAAGCAGCCATTACCCAGCCGTACTGCACATTTCCTAGTTTCAGTGTCCCTTGGACATAGCCAACGGTATTGACCAAAATCTGCGCTCCGGCAATGGATGCAACTAACTGCATGAAGAGTGCGTATCGAATGGGTGCATCACTAAGAAGGCGGGTTGTACCGTCTTTAATGTCTCGCCAAGTTCTACCACTCGTACTTGATGACTGTTGATTCGACTCTACTCTTAACTGACCAGGTAGAGTAAAAATCAATACTGCCGCCACAAGGAAAGTTACGGCATCCAAAAAGAAAACTTGTCTTGCACCAATGAAAGCGGCGACACTTCCAGCGATACCAGGGCCAAGTACACCAAGTAATTGGTAGGTGGCACTGGAAAGAGCGATCGCACCTGCATAATCATTCTTACCAGTTACTAGAGGAATTGTGGCTTGGTAAGTCGGGGTGAAGAAGGCATTGAAGACGTTAAGAGCAAATACTAAGGCATACACTTGCCAAAGGAGCGTCACAAAAGGTAACAGACTGACAATCACCATCCGTATACAATGCGTTACCACCAGTATCGACTTGCGATCAACACGGTCAGCTAAAGCTCCCGCTAAGGGAGACAGCAAGACAAACGCAGTAATCCGCAACGTCAACGCAGAGGCAAGTACAACCGCACTCTTATCTCCAGCTAACTCGAAAGCAAGTAGAGCCAAACCTACCCAAGTCAGCGCATCCCCTAATAAATTGGTGGTTTGAGCCGCGTAAAGCCGCGCAAACACAGGGTTTCTCAAACTGTCAAAGAGATGAAGCCTGTTCATCATACTCCGATTGGTTTTTTAAAGTTAATTTATCCCTATTTCATAGGGGGATATGTTTTTAAGATTATTCATAGCTTAGTTTCAAAGATATCCCATAGGGGGGTATTTAATAATTTGTCATCTTGCCATGCTTTGAAAATGTCTCAGCTAATCGTCATTTAAATTGCATCTTTGCGTCCTAGCGTCTTTCTAACGATCTGAATTATGCAACTTAAAAGCACATCAGCTTAGGACGAGTCCTAGACAAACCTCATGTGTTGCGATGCGATCACGCCTTCCTTGAAGACTTGCAATCTAATCAATTCTTTCAACTTCCCGACTCCCTCAATATCACCGATTACGCTATCTATTTGAAAGAACCATAACCCGGATTTATCTCGAAAGTACTGCTGATATTTCTAAAAACAGTCCCGCATTATCAAAAAATTAACGACAACGTGAAAGCTTTGTGTTTAAAAATCGGGCATCCGGGTTTGAAATTGGTAAATCAGAAAATTCTCGGTTGGGATTATGACAAACCAAAAAGAATGAGAGCAACCCTTATAGTACGATCTGCTCCCAAAACAACTAAATTTTAATGGTGGTGTGAAAGGAAGAAAGTAGGCGTTATACCTCTTTTTTCCAATGGTTTAGTATCTATTGTCTTATAAAAAAAACCAATAAAATCTGTAAAAATCCTGTAATGTTTTTATTTCCTCCACAGAAATTTTTGGGTGATGTCTAGTTTTAGCATTGATGAAAGTTAGTTAATCCTGAAAATACTATTGCGTCGCTTGTATAGGTCACGGCCTTTTTGCAGTAAGATACTTGCTTGTTTGGTTTGTTGTCGCTGTTTATACATCGACCTCATCAATTCGTAAGTTTGGGCATTGTTCTTATCCAAGTTCATTGACGTTGTTGCGGTTTAGTTATGTTGCACGACGATAACCTTCTTTTGCCCCAGCAGTATCTCTCAAATTCACTTTGATATAATCCACAGCGTAGTAAAAATCACTATCGTTGGGGTTGATGGCAATAGCAAGACGATAAGCACCTAGCGCTGCCTGATAATTTCTTTGTTGAGCATATAAGTACCCAATGCCAGAATAAATTTTGGCATTTTTGGGAGCTATAATGGCTGCTTGTTGATAAACTGCGATTACAGCAGTGCGATCGCCAATATCTACTAATCTTCATCCCTCCTCTAGTAGTTGCTTTAACTGTGGGTTGTTAAATTCCAGGTCGGAGAATTTTTTCCGCAACTTGGGGAAACCAGCGTTGGAGAAAAAACAACAGTTTAGTTTTACCGATTTTTATCTCATAGCGATCGCGTATAAAATCGTTCCAGAATTCATCTACCAGTGCTTCAGGAGATATTTTCCCTTTACCCCGTCCTTGAGTCATGGGTGTATCAACTAAAGGTGCAATAATTTCAAACACTTTAATAGGTGTAGTTTCGAGTTGCCAACGCAAAGCTTTCGTCGCAATATGTAGTCCAGCTTTACTCGCACAGTAGACAGGCGCAGTTTGTTTAGGAACTAACCCCAAGCCTGAAGAAACATTGACAATAGCCGCTTTTGGCTTTGTGAGTAGATGAGGTAAGATGAGTTTAATCAATTGCAACGGAGCAATTAAATTAGTTTGCAACTCTGTCTCGATTAACTCTGTTGCGATCTCTGGATTGACAAAATCATAGTTGTATTGAATCCCTGCATTATTAATAAGAATATTCACATTTGGGTAGCGGTTGACTAGCTTTTGCAGAGCATTAAAATCGTTTAAGTCCGCAACTTCAGTGATCACATCAGGGAAAATTTCTTTGACATCAGCTAACTTCTGTGCATTACGTCCAGTAATAATCACTGTATTTTGCGCTTGCAGAAATTTCCGTGCCAGTGCTAACCCAATTCCTGATGAACCCCCAGTAATTAAAACTGTATTCCCTTTCGTGAGCATTGTAGATTTCTCCACTGATAACTTTACAGCAACCGCAGCCAGAAGGATTTGAGCCACACTCAACCCCTCTGGCAGCAGCAAATAGTCAGACAATGATAATCATTCTTGACAAAGTGTAACCGACCCTTGTACTATCACTTCCAGTAAAATCCTAACTTTATAGGACTTTTAGCCCATTTCGTTGCTTTACCGACCAATATTTTTACTTTTTAAAGTAAAAATTAACACCAAGTTCCATAATAAAGAACCAATACGGACAGGGAAAGGGTTTGAGGATGGTGAGTTTAACGGGAGGGCTTTTATTAAAGGTGAGCTAGTGTGAGGAGAAAATAAAAGATGACAAAAAGCTTGCAGAAGTCGTTGCTAGCGAGTCTCGCTATTTTAGGAACAACGCTCGTTTTTGATAGAGGTGCGGTTGCCGGAGAAACACAAACAACCCCGATCAAACGCAAAATA
Organism: Nostoc sp. CALU 1950; assembly: GCF_051172895.1. Classification (NCBI taxonomy): domain Bacteria; kingdom Bacillati; phylum Cyanobacteriota; class Cyanophyceae; order Nostocales; family Nostocaceae; genus Nostoc; species Nostoc sp. CALU 1950. The sequence goes on from NZ_JBDNJQ010000003.1 coordinate 115,560, forward strand.
TTAGCTCTAGTCAGAAATTAGCAACAAGCACATACATTACTGTAAAAAGGGCGACAAGGCAACAACAAGTCAACAATTTGTTGCCAGAAATTGTTCGTCAAGATGCTCAATTTTCACGAAATACCCAAGAGAACAAAATCGCGCAGGTTACTTCAGTTTCTCAGTTATCAGACGTGCAACCTACAGATTGGGCTTTCCAAGCACTGCAATCTTTAGTGGAACGCTATGGTTGTATTGCTGGATATCCCAATAGTACATATAGAGGCAATCGAGCGATGACACGCTATGAATTTGCCGCAGGTGTGAATGCCTGTTTAGATCGGGTCAATGAACTAATCGCTACCGCTACATCTGATTTGGTGACTAAACAAGATTTAGCTACGCTGCAACGGTTACAGTCAGAATTTGCAGCAGAATTAGCGACACTGCGGGGTCGTGTAGATAGCCTGGAAGCTCGTACTGCTGAGTTAGAAGCAAATCAGTTCTCCACAACCACAAAACTAGCAGGGGAAGTTGTCTTGGAGATTGAGTGACAAATTTATTCTGGGTGGTTGGGCTGGATACACAAATGCTCGTAACTTATCCTCAGTAGGAGGAACAGTTGACCGTGGAGATGTTGACATTTGGAATTGGGCTGTCACTTTAGGATTTCCTGATTTGGGTAAAAAAGGAAATTTGGCTGGTATCATCGTGGGTATGGAGCCAAAAGTGACGGGTTCAAGCATCGATCAAATTGACGAAGATGAAGATACTTCTTATCACTTTGAGGCGTTCTATCAGTATAGGTTGACAGATAATATCGCTATTACTCCTGGAGTTATCTGGCTAACAGCACCAAATCACAATAATGACAACGATGATGTTGTGATTGGTGTCTTGAGAACCACCTTCAGTTTCTAACTTAACTTCCCTTTAATAAAAAACCATGCCTTGTGCATAGTAGGGCTTTTAGTGATTTCTAGTTTGCTATTACTAGATGTAAATCGAGCTAATACCCAACGAATCTAAACTCCTCTGTTGCACAAGCGTAGGTTTATTAACTTGTAAAAATAAAATTTTTATATATAAAGTAAATTAGATTTTATTTTTAATAAAAATAGTAGGCATCAGCAAATAAAGCTTGGAAACTAGAAACAGTTAATTCGTGGAAATCCAGCAACAGATTCAAACCTATAAAGCTAGATTAAATGTGACTTTCTTAATTACGCATTAGGAAGTTACACATTTAATTTAAATAACTAGGGCGGGCAAGATGCCTACCCTACAAGGGTTTAATTGAATCAGATTATGCAATTTAGATGTTTTTTAGTTGATCAAATTACTTTACCAAATAGGGTTTAGACTAGGGCGTGTCTGCAACTCAATATTTTGCATATCGAAGGTGGCAGTGGTACTAAAAGTTTGTTTTGAGTATAAAATATATCATAACTACTGCTATTTGAAAAAATTTAAGATTTTCTTTTAAATTTCATCTTGTTTTCATAGTCAGCGTTCAACATAGAAATATAAGTTCTACTCAACTATGAATAGAACTTATATTTTTTGTAATAGGCTTGAATAAATGACTCTATTAGACATAAATTCCTCCCTAAGAGTGATATTTTGTCATTCTGACACACCATTTGCTACAGCACAAAAGCCAATTTACCAATAACGGCGGCGGCTGATGTAATTAGACATTGCAATAGAGCTATACACAACATCGTCTTTATTTGCAATCTCACTAAAATTAGGCTGTAAATATAACAGAAAATAAGCCTTATTGAGTGAGCGAGTTCATGAAGCAGTACTTACGGTAATTTTACAAAATTACTCCTTCTTTTAGTAGATGTTAAATATGAATTATCTCACCCAATCTTCATCGTTCAAGAACTTTTCTAGCTCTGAATGTAACAATCGTAATAGATACAAAAAGATTGGCTCTGTAGATGTTACCCAAGCACTGGGAAATGTACCGATTGTACGGCTTGGAAACATCTCCCGTGTATGTCTTGAATCAGAGTGTTTATTGAAGCTTGAGAGCTGCAATCCTGGAGGATCAATTAAGGAGAAAAATGCGGTTTACCTCGTTACGCGTGCGGAGGAAGAGGGACTTCTTACACCTGGAGGTACGATTATCGAGTCAAGTTCAGGCAATTTTGGCGTTGGGCTGGCAATGGTGGGAGCGGCACGAGGATATCGAGTCATTATTGTAGTTGATGCAAAAACTGCTCCACCGTTTCGGCGAATGCTTGCAGCATACGGTGCAGAACTTGTGGATGTACCTCTTCACGAAGCAGACGAATCAGGCTCGATGCAAAAGGCACGAATGAAACGGGCGAAAGAGCTTGCCGCAACTATTCCTCATGCTTGGTATCCGTGTCAGCACTTAAATCCTCTGAATCATGAGGCACATTTGTACTACACGGCGCGTGAGATTGAAGCTCACTTTCCTTCTGACCTTGATGCTGTGGTGGTTGGTGTTAGCACTGCGGGGCAGATAATGGGAATTGCCCGCTATCTTCTACCCCGGTTTCCTGGACTGCACGTTGTTGGTGTCGATGTTGAGGGGTCAGTGATTATGGGAACACCAGCAAAACCATACAAGATGACAGGTATTGGGTTATCATTTTTTCCACCTAATCTCGATCTCTCGCTCCTAAGTCGTGCTTATGTAGTGCCTGAAGCGATCGCCTACTCGGTGTGCCATGCACTTGCACGTCGTGAGGGATTACTTCTGGGTGCGTCAACTGGGGCAATTGTGGCTGGTGGTTTGCATCTGGCGCGTGACCTTGGCCCCGATGCACGTATTCTCATGATCAACCCCGATAGAGGCGATCGCTATCTTGAAACTGTGTACGATGCCAATTGGCTTTCTCATAACGGGTTTGCACTGATGGAGGGGGAGCATCTTGATGATGCGATCGCCTCACTGAGTCCCGTGTATTTTTAGTACCTCATCGGATAGCATTAAAAAATTTCATGAATACCCCACCCCAGCTTGAGGAAGGTAAGAACGCACTTCAAAAGCGATCGCTCCTGACGCTACTCACCCAATTTATCCCTCTTTCTCTGTCCGATGTAGCCATGACCCTTGGTGATCCGCTTCAGGCAGCAGCACTCAGTCGCCTTGCATTCCCTCAAGAAACCTTAGCAGGAGTAGGTGTCGTCAAGGCAGTTGCTGTATTTCTGGAAAGCCCCATCATTATGATCCTTCATGCCTCAACCGCACTGGGGAACCATAGCGCGTCTCGGCGTGCGCTTTGGCAGTTTACAATGATTGCAGGACTCTCCCTCAGTGGGATCTTTCTGGTACTCACCTGGGAGCCTTTATATAACTGGCTTCTTCTTGATGTATTTGGAGTCAGTTCTTTCATCGCCACACGAGGCAGAACTCCCTTTCTTTTGATGTTCCTGTGGCCGTTCGTCATTGCTTGGCGACGATTCTTTCAAGGGCTTCTGATCCGCGCTCGAAAAAGTGTTCCTGTAGGATGGGCAAGTGTGGCACGATTTACTTGGGTAATTGTAGCCCTGGCAATAGGAGTGAATCTTAAAAGTGATGGGGCAGTGCTTGCGGGTATTACTATGATGGGAGCAATACTTATTGAAGCAATGCTAGTCACATGGTTCTGTTCGCGTCTTAGTATTACCTCTATTCTTGACCAGCAGACACACCAGGATATTAAGAAGCTTCCTAAAACTTTTCAAGGTGTCACATTTTACTATCTTCCCCTTGCCTCAACAATGCTGGTAATCTGGGGTGCGAGGGCAATACTCTTGAGTTTCGTTGCTCGCTCATTCGATGGTAGTCTTGCTCTTGCCGTATGGCCTGCTGCCTGGGGACTGGTTCTTTCTATTGCCAACGGTACACGAATGGTTCAGCAAGTAGTAATTTCATCTTATGAAGAGACTTCAAAGCAGACACTTGCTACTTTCGTAGTTCTTGTCGGTTTGGGTTTTACCTCAATACCATTTTTTCTGGGGTTTACGAGTCAAGGATTCTCGCTGCTTCGCCAGTTTTTTGGTGATAATCCATCTCTTGTAGAAGCAGCAATTCCAGTCATACAAGTGCTTTCGTGCTTACCCCTCCTCCTTGCACTCCAAAATACATTTCAAGGGCTTCTGATTCACCGCGCAAAGAACTGGTTCATTAATCTGGCAACATTAATTGCGGCTGCTCTCACCTTGATAGTATGTGGAAGTCTCATTTTCACCGGACATAGTGGAGCTACTTCAGCAGCCTATGGAATGATTGCAGGAATTGTGAGTGAAATTCTGGTACTTATTTTCGCACTGCAACGTCAATAATTCAGTGCAAAAATGCCGTTGCCGAATTGAATGATGAAATTCCAAATACAGGAGCGATCGCACTAGACAAACTACTATGGTGTATGGGTTATAGATGTTTGCGTAGGTGCGATCGCTCCCTATTTCTAATTTACAGTTTTCCACTCGCTTCAAGGTTATACCAATTCTTTGTAAGGCTGCGCCAAACCTTTTTTACTTCTTCTTTCTTTGCGTCCTTGACGTCCTTCTCTACGAGACGTTAAGCGTTGGCGGAAGCCTCTCGCAGAGAAGGCGGTTCGTTTTTATTTCTTGCACTTCATATCATGTCCGGCAAATTAGTTATAGTTACCACATCTGTGCAAAAATCGGAAAACCCTCTTTCCCCCTGCTCCCTGCCCCTGCCCCCTTGCAGTCTTAATGATAAGCCTTTAACCGGACACGATATCAGTCCTAATATGGTTTAGCGCATCTTCATACAGACTTGGTATTATACATGGCTACAAATTTTGGATTCATCTGCCGTATTAATTGCCATACAAGCGTTTTAGAGTAGATAGCACATTTGTATGATGTAAGTTCATCTGAAAGCTGCAATATTTTCCTGATTTACCCTCACAACACTTTCACAGTTATGTTCTTAATTTCATCCTAATTTCATATCTGTGTGAAAAACTATTAAGTTAAGTGGTTAAGTTGGCTTCGTGAACAAATTCCAAGAGCAAAACCGCTTGCTTGCCAAAAGCGGTTCTCGAAATCCCGCTTAAAAAGTCAACCAACGTCTAAGCACAAACCTACACCATAGTAACTCAAGGACACAAAATAGCGATGGGAATCTCTAACAGTCTCCAACCACCTACAGTAATTCGTTGTGTTTCCGGCACACTCCTGAGCCTTTTATTACTAACAACTCCCACGGCTGTGTTAGCTGGTGCTGGACACGATCATACTGGTGGAAGTTCATTTCAGGGTAGTGGAAGCGAAGCAAGTGGTTCTGTCGAAGTTGATGCCGAAACCGCCCAGAGGCTAGGAATTAAAGTCGAGCCAGTGAAACGGCAACGGCTAGCTTTGGGTATTAAAAGCACTGGACAGATTGAAACCTTACCTAGCCAAAAAGTGGAAGTGAATACCCCAATTACAGGGGCAAAAGTGGTTGAATTGTTGGTGGAACCCGGTGCTGTAGTCAAAAAAGGTCAACCCCTTGCCGTTGTCACCAGTCCTGACTTAGTGGAGTTGCGGGTGAGTTCCCAAGAAAAACGAGCGGAAGCTACAGCTTCTTTGCAGCAAGCGCAAACCGATTCCAAATTAGCTCAACAAAATTATCAAAGATATTTACAAATATCTAACGCCGACATTGCCCAAGCCCAAAGCCAGGTAGCATTTGCTGAAGAAAAATATAATAAAGATTTACAGTTAGCTAATGAAGGCGCTTTACCACGTCGCAACGCGCTCGAATCTCAAACACAATTAGCGGAAGCAAAAGCCAAACTCACCTCAGCCAACAGCAGACGAGATATCATTGAAAGCGAAGCCCAAATGAAACGCGCCCAGTCTGCTGTTCAAGTAGCACAAGAGCGTTTACGTCTTAGTGATTCTGCTTATAATACTAGACTGCAACAAATAGGCAACCGTCCTAACGCCAAGGGATTGGTGACAGTGACTGCTCCCATCTCCGGTAAAGTTGCCGATCGCCAAGTTACCCTTGGTCAAACTTTTAATGATGCAGGTGGCACACTCATGACTATTGTCAATGATAGTCGGGTTTTTGCCACAGCCAATATTTATGAAAAAGATTTAGACAAAGTAAAAGTAGGTCAAAGAGTAAGTCTAAAAGTTGCTAGCTTACCAGACCGTACCTTTTCTGGAAAGATTACACAGATTGGTGCGGTAGTACAAGGGGAAACACGGGTTGTCTCAGTACAAGCTGAAGTAAATAACCCAGGTGGACAACTCAAACCTGGAATGTTTGCGGAATTGGAGGTACTAACAAACCAATCATCCGCACCTATCTTGGCGGTTCCTAGCTCGGCTGTAGTAGATGCGAATGGGAAAAAAATGGTCTACGTCCAAAATGGGAATGCTTTCCAATCTGCGGAAGTGACCTTGGGTCAAACCTCTGGGGACATGGTTGAGGTGAAGACGGGTTTGTTTGAGGGAGATGCGATCGTCACCCAACGTGCGCCCCAACTTTACGCTCAATCATTGCGGGGTGATAGTAAACCAAAAGAAGAAGAACCCAACGAAGAAAGTGGTTCTCACGCAGAAGAAACTGAAGTTCAAACTAACAGTTTCCCAGTACCTTTGTGGTTAACAGCAGGTGGAGGAGTAGCACTTGCGGTAGCTGCTTTCATGGGAGGTGCTTTTTGGTCTAATCGTCGTACCCGTTTAGTACCAGCAGGTAATTTAGAGTACGACGGGTTCAATTATGAAACAGAGGTTTATCTCGACAACCACAAGCAACCAACCATATCTACTTCTGATAAAAATGTTGAGGAGCATGATCGTCCTCGACATTCAGATGGTGGTTAGTGATTAGCAAAGTTGCAGATAATAAATACCTGAAGTTTGGTTCTGCTAGATTTTCTAACATCAAGCCAACCTACAACAAGACTATTTAGATTGTGAACAAAACAGTTTATAAATCTCACGCTACAGACGCAAAGAGTATAAGAATGTAGTTTGTTCATATCCTATGTAGAAATGCTGTAAATTTATAAAAACTATCAACTCCCTGTGTACTTATGAGTGAGACAGTAGTTCGCCAACAGTATGACCAAATGGCGCATTTCTATGACCAGCGGTGGAATACTTATATCACCAAGACACTTACTTTTCTCAAAACTTGGGCGCATATTTCGCCACAAGCCACAATTCTTGATGTCGCCTGTGGAACAGGGGAATTTGAGCATTTACTACTCAATGACAATCCAATACAACAGATTATGGGAGTAGATATTTCTGAAAATATGCTGCTTGTTGCTAAACAGAAATGTCGTAATTACCCTAATGTCTCGTTTTCCACTGCATCTGCATCGGCATTACCTTTTAGTAGTAGCAGTTTTGATGTAGTTGTATCTGCTAATGCGTTTCACTATTTTGATGATCCCGATGTTGCATTGGCGGAAATGAAAAGGGTTCTCAAGCCTGATGGTAAATTAGTAATTTTGGATTGGTGCAGAGATTATATTTTGTGTAAAATATGCGACTTTTTATTGAAAATATTTGATTCTGGACACAAGCAGTGTTACTCCCAAGCTGAATTTCATCAACTGCTTACTTCCTCAAACTTTGAAATCTGTGGCGCAACTAAAGTTCGCCTTGGGTTGATTTGGGGCTTAATGCTAGCAACAGCTACACCTAATATTTGAATTTTCTCATCCGTTTATCACCAAGAAACAAACCCTTCGCCATTTCTTAACCAAAAACCAAATGATTAGTACAGTTGCTAGATGGGTAATTTCTCGACGCTGGCTCGTAGTAATTGCTGCGCTCATTTCCACATTAGTCATCATCTTTAATACCATCCCCAAAATGCCGCTGGATGTTTTTCCAGCCTTTGCACCTCCCCAAGTCGAAATTGAGACAGCAGCCCCTGGACTAGCGCCAGAAGAAATCGAATCTTTGGTGACATTACCAATTGAAAGTACCATTAATGGGACTCCAGGTTTAACCTCCGTTCGTTCCTCTTCTTCAGCAGGACTTTCTGTAGTCAGAGTTGTTTTTGGCTGGGGAACAGATATCCTTCAAGCCCGCCAGTTGATACAAGAACGACTGCAACAAGCCATAAGCAAGCTACCAGAAGGAGTCGAAACTCCACGCATTGCCCCCACAAGCTCCCCCATCGGTACTGTATTAAAGTACGCCTTGACTGTGGAAGGGGAAGGCAATAACCAATCTGCGACTAAAATCGACCTCATGGAAGTCCGCAGAATTGTTGATTGGCAAGTAACGAATCGCCTTTTAGCAGTTCCTGGTGTCAGTCAGGTACTTGTATATGGCGGCGATGTGCGTCAGTATCAAGTGTTAGTAGACCTCAACAAACTACAAGCTTTTAATGTATCTTTACAACAGGTAAGTGAAGCCGTACAAGCGGCAAATGTCAATGCTCCTGGTGGCTTTTTGACTACCCCTGACAAACAAACTTTAATTCGGGGAATTGGGCGGATTGAATCCCTTGATGATCTTCGACAATCTGTCATTGTCGCCCGTCAAGGAACGCCCGTCCGCTTGGGAGATGTCGCCGAAGTGCAAATTGGTGGTGCTGTGAAAATCGGCGATGGTAGTTTAAATGGGAAAGATGCTGTTGTGCTGATGGTGAATAAACAACCGCTAGCTGATACTCCCACCGTCACCCGCGCTATTGAAGCCGCAATATCTGAGCTAAAAGCAGGTTTACCAAAAGAAATTAAAGTAAATCAAACCTTCCGCCAAGCAGATTATATCGATGCTTCGGTGGAAAATGTCAGATCAGCCTTGGTGGAAGGTAGTATCATTGCAGCAGTTATCCTCATCCCTTTTTTAATGAATTGGCGGACTCTGGGAGTTGTGCTGTTGAATTTTGCCCTGACTTTTATATTTTCATTGCAAGTATTATCTTTTTTGGGCTTGGGGCTGAATACAATGACTTTGGGAGGATTAGCGATCGCCATTGGTACAGCGATTGATGATGCCATTGTCTATGCAGAAAATGTTTTTCGTTTGTTGCGACAAAATAAATACTCTCCCAACCCTAGTCCAGTACTGGAAATTGTTTTTGAAGGAGTACAGGAAGTCCAGGAATCTCTGATTGGGGCAACTTTAATTACTATTGTCGTTTTTTCTCCTATATTTGCCCTCGCTGGTGTGGAAGGTCGGATTTTTGGCCCGATGGGTCTTAGTTATCTGGTGGTAGTTGTAGTCTCTAGCTTAGAAGCGCTGGTTGTAAGTCCGGCTTTATGTGCAATTTTATTACCTCACGATAAAATGTCAGAAAGGGAACCCTTAATACCAAGAGTTTGCAAAAGGATTTATTACCTTTTTCTCGATTTTGCTATCAGAAATTCGGTAATTGTTATTACTGTGGCTGCGGCGGGAATGATCGCAGCAATTATAATTTTCCCAACTTTAGGACGGGCATTTCTACCTGAATTCCAAGAAACAACTTTGGTAAATACCTTAGCACTTTATCCAGGTACATCTTTAGAAACTACGAATAGTGCTGCTTTTGCTTTGGAAGATAAACTCAAAGACGACCCTAGATTAAAGTATATTCAATTACGCGCCGGACGCGCCCCCAATGATTCGGATGCTGCACCTGTGAATTTGGCTCACCTTGATATTGGATTGAGTGACAAAGGAATGAAAAATCGCGGAGCTACTGTAGAATGGTTGCGTGAAGAGTTTAACAAAATACCAGGCACTGCATCCAATATTGGTGGATTTATTTCTCACCGAATTGATGAAATTTTGTCTGGGGTGAGGAGTCAAATCGCGGTCAAAATTTTTGGTTCCGACTTAGAAGAACTCCGCAAGATTGGAAAGCAAGTTGAAGACGTAATGAAATCTGTTTCGGGAATTGTAGATTTAGAACTTGAGCCACAAGTTCCTATTGAACAAATTCAAATTAAGTTTGACCGGGTTGCTGCATCTCGCTACGGTTTAACTATTGGACAATTATCCAATATCATTGAAACTGCGCTCAATGGAAGAACAGTCTCTCAAGTTTTAGAAAAGCAACAAAGCTTTGATTTGGTTGTGTGGTTGCAACCACAGTATCGCAAAAGTCTACAAACAATTGAAAATTTGTTAGTTGATACCCCTGATGGAAATAAAATTCCCTTAGCTAAAGTTGCTACGGTTGCCTATGGCACCGGGCCTAATACTATCAATCGGGAAAATGTTTCGCGTTTAATTGTGGTATCTGCTAATACTAAAGGCAAAGATTTACGCTCTGTAGTGACAGATATTCAAAATAAAGTTAAGGCACAAGTGCAACTTCCTTCAGGTTATTTTATCCAATATGGAGGTCAATTTGAAGCAGAAGAACGAGCATCACAAAATATTCTGGTTTTCAGTGCTATTTCCTTTGTTGTGATTACAGTACTAATGTATCTTTCTGTGAAATCAATCGCTTCAACAGCAATGATTATGATTAACTTGCCCATTGCGTTAGTGGGTGGAGTAATTGCGGTAGCTTTTACAGGTGGAGTTGTTTCTATAGCCTCATTGGTGGGGTTTGTAACTTTGTTTGGTGTGGCTACTCGAAACGGATTATTATTAGTAGATAATTACACCTCAAAAATTGCGTTAGGGATGTCTTTAAAAGAAGTATTAATTTCTGGGTCAATGGAACGACTAAACGCTATTTTGATGACATCTTTAACTTCAGCTTTGGGTTTAGTTCCGTTGATAATTTCAGTGGGGCCAGGGAAGGAAATTTTGCAACCTCTTTCGATTGTAGTGTTAGGTGGTTTGTTTACTTCTACGGCGTTAACTTTGCTGGTTTTACCTGCTTTATATTCTAAGTTTGGTAGGTTTTTGTTACCTAAGCGAAGTGCGACTGTTGTGGAAAATGGAAAGGTAGCTGGGGTGGTGGTGGAGAATTAATTAGCATCACTAAGTTAACCGCACATGGGACAGCAATTTTGATAAATATAGCCAGTGAATTCCTTTGCTGGCTCATAATATAAGCAGTAATTTATAGGTACACATAAACTTCCGATAGGGTGTGTCGCTGATCAAATGAAATACTCTATACAATATTACTTCTATGAGATTTTCTGAAAAAACTATAGGGAAAAAATATTTCAAGTTTTTCTGTCGCCTGCGATGGATTTTGCTAGGTTTAGTAATTAGTGTGTTAGCAAAACCTTTAATAGCAACTGCTTATATAGGTTTAATGACGAATGGCTCCCGCTACGTTCAACCAGAATTAGTCCCAAAAGAACAGGTTGCAATAGTATTCGGTGCAGGAATTTTTCCGAATGGTAATCCCACACCCATGTTGTCAGACCGTGTAGAAGCTGCTGTCAAACTTTATAAAATGGGAAAGATTAGTAAACTCTTGATGACAGGGGATAACAGCACAGTTTCCTATAATGAAGTCAGGTCTATGCAGAAATATGCTCATGATTTGGGTGTACCGATGAAAAACATTACCTTAGACTATGCAGGTTTCAGCACTTATGAGAGTTGTTATCGCGCTCATAAGGTTTTTGGTGTACATAAGGCTGTTGTCATCACTCAAAATTATCATCTTCCCCGCACTGTTTATACCTGTAGCCAATTAGGGGTGAAGACAGTTGGTTTAGGAACTCCAGATATAGAAATTTATGGACTACGGGGAATGATTCCCGATTTAGTGCGGGAAATGTTAGCGAATGTCAAGGCTTTGTGGGAAGTTTACATTACCCTTCCCCGACCTACTTTTTTAGGACGTTTTGAGCCTATTAATTGAGTATTTTACAAATTTAACTCAGTATTTAGACGCAGAATTAATCACAAAACTAGCACTAATAACAAAACCCAAAGCTGCAATAAATAAAATAATCCAAATCTTTGGATTCGCTCTCAAGTTTTCATTAGTAAATTCTGGTAATTTCCCAAAATCTAGTTTTATTAAAAGTGAAAATTTATTATCTCGATTAATTTGTGTTTATTGATGATTATGTAAACATTTGAATTTATTCAATGGAGGATAACCTATTCATGTCTAATTCAGCATCCCAAGTAACTAAACTTAAGAGCAAGAATAACGAATTTTCATCTACAGCAGATATAGTGCGTATCTATCTTCGTCAAATTGGACGTATACCTCTGTTAACCCATGAAGAAGAAATTTTTTTTGCTAAACAAGTTCAGCAAATGATGGCAATTATTACTGCGAAGGAAGAACTATCTGAAAAATTACAGCGTGAACCCACTCTGCAAGAATGGGCTGACAAGATGCAGTTGAAAGAAGATGTGCTGCTGCAACAACTAAGTCAAGGAAAAATTGCCAAGCAGAAGATAATTCAGGCTAATCTGCGGCTGGTGGTGTCTATTGCTAAAAAATACCAGAAACGCAATATTGAGTTTCTAGACTTAATTCAAGAAGGTACATTGGGGCTAGAACGAGGGGTAGAGAAATTTGATCCAACTCTTGGATACAAGTTTTCTACTTATGCTTACTGGTGGATTCGTCAGGGAATTACACGAGCGATCGCACAACAATCCCGCACCATTCGTTTACCCATTCACATGGCTGATAAGCTGAACAAAATTAAGCGTGTTCAACGAGAGTTATCTCAAAAGCTTGGTCACACCGCCGACGTGACTGAAATCGCCCAAGCGCTTAATCTGGAACCCAGTCAGATTCGAGAATGTTTGCAGTTTGCTCGTCAACCTGTTTCCTTAGATATGGGAATTGGGCCTGAGCAGGATACTCAATTGCAGGATATGCTGGAGGATGATGGAATATCTCCCGAACGCTACACCGAGCGGGAATTACTCTATCAAGACGTTCACAATCTATTAGCAAAGCTGACTCCCCAGCAAAAGGAAGTATTAATCTTGCGCTTTGGTTTAGCAGGTGGACACGAACTTACTCTGGTACAGATTAGTCAACGTATGGGCATTTGTCGGGAACGAGTGCGACAAGTGGAACAACAAGCTCTCACACTTCTACGAAGATATGGGGTTAACTCACGCAGCTATCTAGCTGGCTGATGCTCCCTAGTTTTGAAAGCTTGTAGTAGTTATTTGACTTTCACCCTTTGCTTCATCCACCAAAAGGTTCCCAAACCTGCAATCATGACACCGAGCGCCATAGCTCCAGTAAACCATTGATTTCCAGAGTTGGTTGACTGACTGGATGATAATTCTTGCTCAGTTTTTTGAGAACTTGTAACTGGTGCTGGTGTCGATGCTGCTACACCACTAGCCACTATTACCTCATACTGCATCTGGAAGGGTTTAAAATTACTTTCGACTTTGGGAGTGCAACCTAACTCTAACTGATAAGCTCCTGTCTTAGGAAAAACAACATCTGCACCAGGAATACCCTGATATCTCTCAACTGAAATCGCTTGCACCGTAGGCTGTAGTACAGGCGAATCTTTCTGTTTACGAGGTTGAGAGTAGACAGCCATTTGGCAATTCGCCTCCGACACTGGCAAGATTTTCCCTCCCTTGCGGGTAAGTGCAATCCAGACTCTCGCTGTTTCTCCTGCTTTGGGACTGTGATTTGGTTCAACGTGCCAAGTACCAGCCACATCCCCCGATAGTTTAATGTTATGTGCTAACACTGGGGTGACAAGCAGTGACAGAAATACCGCTCCCATCAAGCTTATATTAATCTTTGATTGGTGTGACATTGTGGTGTATGCAGTTTGCAAGTAAGTGAAGTATAAATGCAGGACTCAAAATCAAATATACAAACTTTCTGCCTCCTGCCTCACAACCTGTAAATTTGTACTTCATGCAAACGAAAACTGCTGTATCTTTAATTATGGCGTTCGCGTAGCGGCTGCTTCGCAGCATCGCTCGCTAATATTAATCCTCAAAAACCTTGCTTCTAAACAGTCGCATTCCATTCGCGGTCACTAGTAACGAAGTTCCCGTATCTGCTAAGACGGCGATCGCTAACCCAACAAAACCGAAAGTTCCCAGCAGCAGAAACAAACCCTTTGTTACTAGAGAAAAGACCACATTCTGTTGAATCACAGATACAGTGCGGCGGCTTAAATCTACTGCATAGGCAAGCCGTCTCAAATCACTACTAACCAGTACGACATCTGCTGTCTCTAGGGCAATATCAATTCCACCAACTGCAAAACTGATATCCGCAGCAGCTAAGGCAGGTGCATCGTTAATACCATCCCCAACCATACCTACAACCCCGGTTTGGCGCAGTCGTTGAATTACTTGCAGCTTATCTTCTGGTAACAGTTCCGCCTGATAATCTGTGATTCCAACTTGCCCGGCAATCCGCTGGGCAACAGCAGACCTGTCTCCTGTCAGCATCACCAACCGTTTTAGCCCAACCCGTTTCAATTGCCGTACAGCTTCTGTTGCTTCTAACCTTAATCCATCTGCCAGTGCGATCGCCCCCAGTAACCCGTGAGTCGTTCCAACCAGCACTGGGGTTTGACCAAGCTGTTCAATTTCAGCCAATACGGATTCAGCTTTTTGGGACAAATGAATATCTGTGTCTGCAAACAAGCGTCGATTGCCAACGAAGTACAACTGCTCACCAAAACTTGCCTGAATTCCTTTACCAGGTAGCGCTGTAAAATTGTGAGGTGTTTCTAACTCTATCCCCTGTTCATGAGCATTTGCCACAATTGCCCTTGCTAGCGGATGTTCTGAGTGTTGCTCCAAGGAAGCCGCAATCTGTAACACCATGTTTGCACTTATCATTTCCAAGTCATAAATATTTTGGACAACGGGCAGCCCTTGCGTAATTGTACCAGTCTTATCAAAAGCAAGTGTGGTAAGGCGTCCTGCCGTTTCCAGCGCATTACCACCTTTGAACAAAACGCCCTTACGAGTTGCTGCACCAATGGCGCTGACAATCGAGACAGGAGTAGAAATTACTAAAGAACAGGGACAGGCTATTACTAGCATTACCAGTGCCCGGTAAAGCCAGACGTTGAATGATTGGGCAAATGCTAACGGCGGTATTAAAGCAATGGCGATCGCTATAAAAATTACAATAGGGGTGTAAACTTCTGCAAACTTATCTACCCATTGTTGGGAGGGAGCACGGCTTTCTTGGGCTTGTTCTACCAGATTAACAATTTTGGCAACGGTAGTATCGCTGGACGTGTGAGTAACTTTGACCTCCAGAAAACCTGTTTGATTTAAAGTCCCGGCAAAGACTGTATCACCTCTTTCTTTATCTTCTGGGATTGACTCTCCCGTAATTGGAGACTGGTCAATTGCACTGTTACCAGAAATAACTACACCATCTAACGCCACGCGCCCTCCTGGTCGAATCGTCAACGTTTCGCCTACTCGGACACTCTCTACCGGAACTGTCACTTCCTGACCATTTCGCTTGACGGTAGCAGTAGGTGGGGTTAAATCCATCAGGGCGCGAATTGCATTGCGAGTGCGACCAAAGGTGAAAACTTGCAATGTTGTACCCAAGGAGAACAAAAAGACGACCAGTGCCCCTTCAAACCAGTCCCCTAAAATTACAGCCCCGATTACTGAAATCGTCATCAGCAGATTCATATCGGCGCGACGCAAGCGCAACTCAAACAAACCTGCCCGTGCGATCGGATAGCCAGCAACTGCTATACCAATGCCATAAAAAGCTCGTGCTATCCAAATAGGTAGCACTAAATTTTGAGAAATTAAGCCCAAAACTAAGCCGATACCTGCAAGTATGACACTCTGTCCCCGACGATTTTCAATCCAGAATCTCCAGCTTGTCACGTCGGACTTTTGTGTTTGTTTTGGCTTGTTTATTGGCTGAGAGTGTTGGTGTTCGTAACCATCGTCATGGTCGTGATGATGATGCTCGTGGTCATGACCACAAGAATCAGTGTGATTATGGGAACTTGCCTCAACACTCTCTTCAACCGTATAACCCAAATCTTTAATCCGGTCATAAATTGCCTTCTCATTTACCAATTGTGGGTCATAGGATGTTTGCAATCTTTCGCTGGCAAAGCTGACAGATGCTTCTTTTACGCCTATTATCTTCTGCACCCCAATCTCAATCGTCTTGGCACAACTGCCACAATCCATTCCGGCGATTTGTAGCTGTAGCGTTTTCACAGGAGTTACATCGACGTTATGGTCATGGTCATGGTCATGGTCGTGTTCGCCACCACAGGAATGAGTAGGATTATGCTGATGGAATTTCGTCTCATGACTCTGCTCAACCGTATAACCTAAACCTTTGATTCGGTCACATATAGTCTTTTCACTCAATACCTCTGGGTCGTAGAAAACCCTGGCTTTGCCCATCGTAAAGTTTACTTTTACTTCTGTAACGCCACTTAACTGCTGCAAACCGACTTCAATCGTCTTGGCGCAGCTTCCGCAGTCCATACCACCGATTTGCAACGTTTGGGTTTTAAGGGAAGGAGTTTGAGTCATGGCAGCTTGATAGCAAAGGCAACAGAGTTAACTGCCAATATTCTAATACAACTATTGAATAACTATTCAACTGTACAATGGTTATCATTTTAGGTATTATTGAGATTGATAACCATTACAAATAAAACTTGCTATGAACAAACACAAGAAAAAGCAGGACTTGGACTTACTTCAAAGTTCTCAGACACCGACCTGTGAGACACATTTGGTACATCTAGATAATGTACGCTCAACTCAGGCACAAATCTTGGCTACAGATAAAGCACAGCAAATGGCAGAAATCTTTGGGATACTGGCAGATCCGAACCGCCTACGTCTTCTCTCGGCTTTAGTAAATCAGGAATTGTGTGTTTGCGATCTAGCAGCATTGATGAAAATGACGGAATCAGCCGTTTGCCATCAACTACGGTTATTGAAAGTCATGCATTTAGTCAACTATCGTCGAGAAGGTCGGAATGTTTATTACACTTTAGCTGACAGTCACGCGATCAACTTATATCGCTCTTTAGTAGAAAATTTGAATGAACCAAATGTTTAGGTTTTCACCTTAAGTTCAATATAAGTTGCCTTTTTTATGCGATCATCGAATAGTTATTCATAAATTCATAAGTTCTCCTTGACTCATGCAGGATAAAACCGTTAAAATCACACGCAATTTGAAAACTTTATGAAAAACAAGCGTTACAGCTCCTAATTCAAGGTAATAACTACAACTTTTGGCATTGCCCTGCTGCTCGTCTTTGGTGCTTTGCTATTGGATTACACGCAGGTTTAGTTTGGGGCTACTACATTATCAATGTAGGGGATTTGTTATTATACACAGGTCAAGTTCCCGTTTGGATAACAGGTATTGACCGCAATCCCCTAGCAGGTGCAATGGGGTTGCTGTTTATTAGTTTCATTGCTTTGGGATTGCACGTAATTTCTGGAATTAAACGACGGAGTAAGCACAGCTAATGAGTTACGGTTGCCTTACTGTCTGTGGAAAGATGCTTCTGTGAAGTAAGTTTGACAGCTTGTCTGTCACCAACAAGAATATCTACCAGCGATCGCTTTAACAGTTAAATAGGCGAGGACAATCAACCGTACAAACAGTGGTGATGCCATACCCTTAACTTTGATTACAATTATTATCTTTGGGGAAAATAGCACAAGCCGCCTCATAGTTCTTAGTCAAGTTATCCTTAGCTTGCAGTTACCGTTTGCAGTGATTCCATTGGTGATGTTTACAAGTAACCGTCACTTAATGGGAGAGTTTGTAAATCCCCTGTGGCTAAAATCTCTAGCTTGGTTAGTTGCTATTATTATCGTCGGGCTAAATGTTTGGTTGCTATTACAAAGTATTTTGGGTTGACTGGGTTTCAAGCTTTAAACCGCTTAGGATGGATCTAGTCAAGAACAATCTCGTGTATCTGTCTTGATAAATATATCAAGGAGAAAGTTAAGCTATGAACTATATTCACTCTTCTGTTGCCATTCTGGTAATAACGAGTAGCGTACTGAGTGGAATACCTGTTGCTGTTCATGCTGCACAGGAAGCACCAACGCACATCCAACAGATGAATTATCAGGAATACTATAGCCAGGGTGTGCAAAAGCTTGAGCAAGGCAACTTCAACGCTGCAATAGAAGATTTTAGCCGGGTAATACAGTTAAATCCTAGATACTATGAGGGTTTCTGCCTGAGAGGTTTGGCAAAATCTCAATTAGGAGATTTTAAAGCAGCCGTTATCGACTTTGATCAAGCACTGCGATTAAATCCCAACCATACAGATGCTTACAACAGTCGGGGGACTGCTCATGCGGAGCTAGGAAGCATTCAAGCTGCGATTACCGACTTTAACCAGGTAATAAAAATTGATCCGAAGTCTGTAGATGCTTACTACAATAGAGGCTTTTTGAATTATAGACAGGGAAATCACAAGCTGGCGATCGCAGATTTTAACCAAGCCCTACAAATCAACCCCAATTTAGCTGATGCCTACGGCAACCGAGGACTTGCTGAATATGCTTTAGGCGATCGCAAAAATGCCATTAATGATTTAGAGCAAGCTGCAAGTCTGTTTCAGCAGCAAGGAGATAGCCAGAGGTATCAGCAAACACAAGCCCTGATTCAGCAAGTTCAGCGTTAGTAATTCGTCCAGGGTAAACAGAAGCGTTAAGAAACCCGGTTTCCTTGTGAATCAGGTTCATAAATAAAAAAACAAAAGCCACCCTTTTCTTTTTATGATTTCACTGCTCCTAGCTTCTCTGGATTAACCACTGCAAAAATTGCTCGAATTCTATCACCTGCAAACTCAAAACTAAAAGTACTATGGGGCTTTTTATCCACAGTATTGATAACTCCAGGCTGACCATTGACTACTACAACCTGTGAAACTAGCGTAGGTGTTAATCGGCTGCGTCGAATCGCCACTAAAAAACGAGCTACTTTTAGACACCCATACAATGGTTTCTGTGCTGCTACAACTTTACCTCCTCCATCTGACCAGAATGTTACATCTTCTGCCATGAATGCAATGAGTCCCTGTAAGTCGCCGTGATTCCAATAGTCGAGAAATTGCTCAACCAAGATGTCTTTATCATGGCAATTTGGGGCGATCGTCGGTCTGCGTAGCACAAGATGCTGACGGGCGCGACGAACAATCTGGCGGCAATTTGGAATACTTTTGCCTACAGTCTTAGCGATCGCCTCGTAGTCATAATCAAAAACTTCGCGTAATAGGAAAACGGCTCTTTCTTCTGGGGATAGGCATTCCAGTAGCATGAGAAATGCGAACGAAAGGGATTCTGCTAATTCAGCACAGTCTTTGACATCCGTTGATTCCGTTATCAGTGGCTCTGGCAACCATGTTCCTATGTATTGTTCTCGCTTCATACGGGCAGATCGAAGATGGTCGATACACAAACGAGTCACGGTACTAGATAAAAACGCTTTGGGAGACTGCACTACACTTTCAGTACTTTGCCAGCGAATCCAGGCTTCCTGCACGATATCTTCTGCCTCGGTCACGCTTGCAAGCATTCGATAGGCGATCGCAAACAGCAGGGATCGATACTGATTGAACAGGTCTAATCGGTTCATAAGTTACCAAGTTGCCGCTATCGTCATCAGCTTTACTCGTGCCTGTTCAATACTCTGTTGCCGAATTTCATCAGGCATAAACTGATTTGGGACAGCAATAATTGTGATGTCTTCAATGCCAATAAAGCCCAAAATCGATCGCAAATAGGTTTCACAAAAATTCATACTTTCCATTGGTGTATTGGGCGTAAAATTTCCGGCACTCGGAGTAATCACTAATGCCTTTTTGTTGATCGCAAGTCCTTCAAAGGTAAAACTGGTTGGATCAAACGTAAAGGTGCGATTAACTCGAACGATATTATCCACATACACTTTAAAGGTTGATGGAACACTAAAGTTATACATAGGCACACCGAGTAATAAGCGATCTGCCCACAGCAACTCCTCAATCAGTTGCTCGGAGTCAGCAAGTACCGTTTCCATATCTGGTGTTCGGCTGTCTGGAGAAATATAATTTGCAGTTGTCTACAGTTCTGTAGGATGAGCAGGGGGATTCATCCCGACATCTCGCTGTTTATAGCGTCCATCAGCATGGAAGTTCTGCCATGTTTGAATAAATTCGTGACTGAGTGTGCGAGAAATTGATTGTTCTAACCGTACACTGGATTGAACTTCAAGTAGCTTCATAAGTGTTGTCTCATAAACCTCTGATCGGTTCAACGATTTAGCGCTTATAGCGCAGTGTGAAAACGATCAAGTATTGCGAGTAGTTCAGTCATGGTGATCGCCCACAGTTAAAGTTATAGATTGGCTTACATAATTAAGACGAGAGAGGCACTTGGTTTGTGACAAGCCGATACTCCGAGTTTTTCCACCTCTATCAAATTCCCCAACTTTTATCCCAACCTTTGCGTCCATAGAAATCCTTAGTTTTGTTGGGTCATCATCAGCTGCTGATTAATACGATTAACCTCTTTAAACCAATTTGCAATTACATTTTGTAACGGGGATTTTAGTTAGGCATCAAAACGTTCTGCCTGTAGAGGCAGGGAACTTAAACCCCTAAAATTGGTTCAATTTTGTTCAACATAGGACTTACGCAAAAATCGTCCAAAAGCTTAATTTGTCAAACCGCCAAGAACGCCAAGAATTCGTAGAGTGTGCGTAAGTCCTACAACAGTTAAGTTTGTTTGATTGCTAGATAATCACCGTTGCTTTACCCCGGTGAAGATGTCAAGACAGGAAGTTTTGAAAGAAGTTACTAGGCGATAACATTTGCGGATCATATCTAAGGCAAAGTATGGTACGCGCAATCGAAGTGGGTAAAACACGGGGAGATATAGGCAGTAATAAGCCTTTTTCAGGTCATTCCACTTTGAGCAGGCTTCTGGATGCAGAAAATCTGAGATGTCTACGACTAATCCTTTGCCTTGGTGCATCATGACATTACGACCGTGGACATCATGAGGGTGGAGTCCACGACTTTGAGCATAGTCAAGAGCTTTATCGATGTCCTGTATTACTTGTTTGGGAATAGGTAAACCCAAGTACATACAATCATAGAGCGTTGTTCCATAAAGCCGTTTCAAGACTAAAAAGGCATCTTTGGCATAGAAACATTCAGAGAATGCCGGATGAGAACCTAGACGATGGTAAACTTCTACTTCCTCTTCATAGCCTGGCCGTCCTGGGGCATAAATCTTGACTACAGATTCAGGGTGGTTAGGGTGATAGACTACTGCGGCATAATTTCCTTTACCAAGCAGCCGCCAGGGTTCTGGAAGATAGCTAACCTTGATTGGATTCCGGGGATTGACGCTTTCAATTTGTAAGCTAGGCAGTAGTTGCTGATAAATACTTTCAAGCAGCTGCTTTGGAGGCGATTTGTCCATATTGGATAAGTATCTTACACCCAGGAACAAGTTAACAATTCAAAATTCAAAATTCAAAATTCAAGACAGTTGGAGAGCAGCGCCTTGCGGGGGTGGAGGAGTTTGTGGCGACTGCGGAGGATTTAAACCCCAACTCCACTGATACTACGTATAGATGTAGGGGTCTTAAACCCTTGATTTTACGATAAACTACTTTATTTCAACTATTACGGTAACAATTGGAATCAGGTAAAATCATCAAAGCTGACGTTTGCCATCCTGCTGTTGATGGTTTGTAACAATGCTCAAAAATTCATCCCACGCTTCCCGAAGGGACAGACGTGAGGCAACTTGAAGTTTAAGCTAAAAATTTCATCTCAATTTCATCTTCATTTGGGAGAGTAGGTAAAGTACTTGATCTTTAAACTTACTTAGCTGCACAGCAAGCAGACATCCCTTAAAACGTTTAAAAATGCTTGATTATATTGTTAAATGGTCGATCGCTCAACGCTGGCTAATAGTTATTGCTTCCATCCTCATATCTGTTTGGGGCTTTCTCATCCTTACGCAAATGCCACTGGATGTATTTCCCAACTTTGCTCCACCCCAGGTCGAAATTATGACCGAAGCACCAGGACTTGCAGCAGAGGAGGTTGAATCCCTAGTCACCCGACCAATAGAAAGTGCTATCAACGGTACCCCAGGACTGGAAGCATTGCGTTCTTCCTCGGCTGTAGGTCTTTCTGCTGTGAGAGCTACTTTTAGCTTGGACACAGAAATTTATCGCGCTCGTCAATTGGTGACAGAACGCTTGCAACAAGCACGCAGTCAACTACCGCAAGGTGTAGAAGATCCAGAGGTTCTTCCCGTCAGTTCGCCTTTAGGATGGACTGTCAAATACGCCTTTACCTCTGAAACCACTCCACTAATGGAGGTATGGCGGATTGTCAACTGGCAAGTGAAGAACCGCCTGCTGGCTGTCCCTGGTGTAAGTAATATCGTCATATTTGGTGGGGATGAGCGTCAGTATCAAGTGTTGGTTAACCCTGATAAGCTGAAGGCGTTTAATGTTTCCCTTGATGATGTCACCAAAGCAGCACAAGCAGCCAACGCTAATGCACCAGGGGGATTTTTAATTACTCCTGACCAAGAGACATTGGTGCGAGGGGTAGGGCGGATTGAATCTATCGAGCAGTTGAAAAAATCAGTAATTAAAGCCAAAAATGGCACGCCAGTACTGTTGGAACAAGTGGCAGATGTGCAAATTGGTGCAGCACTCAAACGCGGTGATGGCAGTTTTGCGGGTAAAAAAGCGGTAATTTTGACAGTCAACAAACAGCCAACAGCAGATACGCCAAAAGTAACGAAGGCGGTTGAAAAAGCAATAGAGGAAATTCAAGCCGGTCTGCCTAAAGATGTCAAAATTACAACTACTTTCCGTCAGGAAGATTTTATCGAAGCCTCGATAAAAAACGTCGAAGAAGCTTTGCGTGATGGCACTATCATCGTTTCTATCATCCTGATTCTGTTTTTGATGAATTGGCGCACGGTAATCATTAGTTTGAGCGCCTTACCCGTGTCCTTATTATTAGGAATGATGATTCTGAACTGGACAGGACAAGGCATTAACACCATGACTTTGGGCGGACTTGTGGTAGCTATTGGTTCAGTGGTGGATGATGCCATTGTAGATATGGAAAACGTCTACCGCCGCTTGCGGGAAAACCAACTAGCAGGTAATCCTGTTCCACCCCTGCAAGTAGTCTTTAATGGCTCAGTTGAGGTGCGGGTTAGCGTCCTCTTCGCCACAATTATTATTGCAGTTGTCTTTGCACCGATTTTCGCCCTCTCTGGTGTGGAAGGTCGAATTTTTGCACCAATGGGTTTAGCCTATCTGCTGTCAATTGCTGCTTCCACCTTAGTCGCGCTGACATTAACCCCAGCAATGTGCGCCCTGTTGTTAACAAATACAAGATTACCCAGTACAGAAACTTGGTTAGAAAAACAAACCCATAAACTTTACCGTCCAGCTTTGAAATTTTCTATGCGCCGCCCCAAAATTATTTTAGGAATGGCGATCGCTGGCTTTGTGGCTTCATTGGTAATTATGCTGGGTTTAGGGCAAGTTTTTTTACCAGAATTCCAAGACCGCTCTTTGGTAATCGCCGCAGTTTTAATGCCTGGTCAGTCTCTGGATGCGACTAATCAAGTAGGCATAGCGATCGAAGAAGCCCTGAAAAAAAATCCTGGGGTTGAAACGGCTCAATTACGCTCTGGACGGGCTGTGGGGGATACTGAGGTAGCTGGTGTAAATGGGGCGGAAATAGATGTCCAACTCAGCGAGGAGGGGGCAAAAGATCGAGAAGAAACAATTGAAACGATTCGTAAAGAATTTGATAAAATTCCCGGAGTCGTTCCCAATATCGGCGGGTTCATTTCGCACCGGATGGATGAGGTACTCTCAGGTGTACGGAGTGCGATCGCTGTGAAAATTTTTGGCCCCGATTTGGAACAACTCCGTAAGCTTGGTGAACAAGCACAATCAGCTATGGGCCAGGTTTCGGGTCTAGTAGATTTGCAACTAGAACCGCAAGTACCGATTAAACAGGTACAAATTCAATTCGACCGCAACGCAGCAGCCCGCTATGGTTTAACTATTGGCGAATTGTCAGAGGTAGTAGAAACTGCACTGAATGGGCGAGTCGTTTCCCAAGTATTGGAGCAACAACAAACCTTTGATATGGTGGTTTGGTTGCAAGAAAAATACCGTAACAATATTGAAATTATCGGTAATTTGCTAGTTGATACACCCAACGGACAAAAAATTCCCTTAGCCCAAGTCGCAAAAATCAACTATGCTACAGGCCCCAACACCATCAACCGCGAAAACGTCTCCCGCTATATTGTCGTATCCAGCAACGTGGCTGGACGAGATTTAGGTTCTGTAATTAAGGATATTCGAGAGAGAGTTAAGCAACAGGTGCAATTACCCTCTGGATATTTTATTGAATACGGTGGTCAATTTGAAGCGCAAGAGGGAGCGACGAAAACTTTACTTTCGGCTGGGGGATTAGCATTTGTGGCGATCGCACTCATCCTTTACTTTGCTGTTAAATCAATTCCTGCAACCATCATGATTTTAATTAATTTGCCTTTGGCATTAATTGGTGGTGTAATTTCCATAGCCTTGACAAGTGGCATCATTTCCGTAGCTTCAATGGTAGGATTTATTACTCTATTTGGTGTAGCAGCACGTAACGGACTTTTGTTGGTTGAGAACTACAATGCCAGATTAGCAGAAGGACAACCTTTACCGCAGGTTTTGATGGAAGGTTCGATGGAACGTTTAGTTGCTATTTTGATGACAGCATTGGCTTCAGCATTGGGTATGGTACCACTGGTAATTGGTAGTGGTGCAGGCAAAGAAATTCTTCAGCCACTAGCCGTTGTAGTATTAGGTGGATTGTTTACCTCTACTGCTTTAACCCTGTTAGTACTTCCAGCTTCCTATGTGCAGTTTAGGAGATTTTTGGTGCCGAGAAAGGCTGAACCAATTATTCAGCCAGAAATTGGACGAGAAGTTAGAGCCTAGTACCGCAAGGCGGAATTTCAAATGAGCTACGCTTCACTACGCTAACGGAATTAGGAATTAGGAATTCCTATACCCCAAGGGTTTCATGGTTATTGAGCTTGCCGAAGTATTGATTTGAAATGGGTGGTTTACTTACAACGTTCTGTATTAGTTTTTAATTCACAAAACATCAAGGAGTTTGAATTCATGAAATTTCTGAAGACCAGTTTAGTAATTGTTAGCAGTATAGGATTAATTTTTTTGGGTGCTTGTAGTAGTGGGAATCAAGCTGCTAACTCGGAAAGTGCTACCAAGAGTGCAACTACAGAAACAACTGCCAAAACTGAACCCGTTGCTAAAACTGGGGAAGCGCATAATGAAAACGACGGTCATGCTCATGATGGAAAAGATGGTCACTCCAATAGTGGAGAGCATAAGGGTCAAGTTATAGAGTCGGGCAAATATCATTTAGAGTTCACACCAGATATAGAAAAAGATTCTACTCATTTAGATATAAGCGTACACGGAGAGCAGGATCAAGCAATTACTGATGCCAAGCTCACGGCTCAAGTTCAGCTACCAGATGGCAGTAACAAAACCCTACAAGTTCCTTATAATACCGAGGAAAAGCAATATACAGTAAACCTGCCTGTAACTGCAACGGGAGAGTATAAAGTTGTTATTCAAACGGATGTAAAAGGTGAAAAATTTAATGGCCGCTTTGCCTTTAAACGATAATCCGAGCAATTGAAGAAGAATTCAGAAGTCAGAATTCAGGAGTCAGAATCAAGACGCTCGCGGACTCGCTACCGCTACGCTATCAGTCGCAGGTCTGAATCCCCGACTGATAGCGTAGCGTTAGCGAGTCATCGAGCGTCTTGAAGACCACCAAATCTACGATTTGGTAGGGGTATTAAACCCGGTTATTCAGACGCTCCTGCGTCGCTAACGCTGCGCTATCCGCCAGTCGTACAAAATTCATTCTGTTAGCGGATAGCTAAGGTTTAGCCCATTCTGACTCCTGACTCCTGAATTCTGTTTGATAAATAATTAGCGATAATAGCGATACCAGTATAGGAAAAGCTATATGACAACATGGAAACAATTAACAATTTATGTTAGCGAGTTGGATTGTTGGGAACATCAACCCCTTCATCAAGTTCTGCTCGGAATGGCTCGCAGACAAGGATTAACAGGGGGAACGGTAGTGCGGGCAATTTCTGGATATGGCAAACATGGCGTTTTTCGTACTCTAAATAAGCTAGACCCGTCTACTGAGTCCTCTGCACTACCGCTTCTCGTTACGGTTATTGATAGTGAAACTGCAATAACCGAATTTTGTTCCTTGGTCAAACATATGCTTAAAGACAAGTTTGTTACTTGTCAAACCATAGAAGTTCTCTCCACCGAAGTGTGAAAAACAGTCATGTCTCATAATCATAGTCATGGACACGACCACGGTGGCAGTAATTACAACCGTGCTTTTCTGATCAGTGTCGCTCTCAACACTGGTTTTGTCGTCATCGAAGCAACCTATGGCATTGTTGCTAACTCCCTTGCCTTGATTGCCGATGCGGGTCACAATTTGAGTGATGTTTTGGGTTTACTACTTGCTTGGGGAGCAAGCATCCTCGTCCGTCGTCGCCCGACATCACGTCGCACTTACGGGCTGCGTCGTTCTTCAATTTTGGCTGCGCTTTTAAACGCCGCCTTTCTCCTAGTTGTTTCTGGCGGTATTGGCTGGGAAGCAATTCAACGGTTTCGTGAACCTGCTCCGGTAGCAGGAGGAATAGTAATTACAGTAGCAGCTATAGGAATTGTCATTAACACAGTGAGTGCCTTGATGTTCTTGTCGGGGCGTAAAAGTGACTTGAACATCAGAGGCGCATTCTTACATTTAGTTGCAGATGCAGCGGTATCTGTAGGGGTTGTACTAGCTGGTATTGCAATTATTGCTACAGGTTGGCTGTGGTTTGATCCAGCGGTGAGTTTGATTGTTACTGTGGTGATTGTAGCTGGTACTTGGGGACTTTTGCAGGAATCCTTGAATTTAATTACAGATGCTGTACCAGCAGGAATAGAACCTTTGGCTGTCCGTACTTATCTAACCGAACTCCCTGGCGTGGCTCAAGTTCACGACCTACATATTTGGGCAATGAGTACCACAGAAACAGCACTCACTGCTCACCTTGTCATTCCAGCAGGTTATCCTGGTGATACTTTTTTAGCACGGGTAGTCCGTGAGCTTCACGACAATTTCAGCATTGAACACCCAACTATTCAAGTGGAGACAGGCGATCCGAGTTACCAATGTCCTTTCGCTCCTGATAACCTAGTTTAAGTCAATTGTTAGGTATTTAGTAACGGCTATACACTTAGCTACATCTAGTAGTAATTCGTCTTTCTCAATAAAGCTCGCCCATTCGCATCAGAACTACCAAGTATTATTCCCACATTTGATGGGTCTTCCAGGGAAAAACCTGTGTTCATAATGCTACGACTCTTTATAATGTTAAGCTATTCGCTTTAAACGTCAAGCTGAATATGCAATTGTAACGCCAATTTAGCTATTTCTCCATCTGAGAATACCGCCCTTTACGACGCAGAAAGAGCAACAACTGGGAGACTAGCACCATGACAGGCAGTTCGATAAGTGGTTCAATAGCCAAAACAAGGGTAATCAAAGGACGATCAGGAAAAACAGATGTAGCGATCGCTAATGCAAGGGGTGAATTGCGTGCAAGTGTTGTACAACTGAAACAAGCAAAATCCTCGTAACTAAAGTTGCCGAATCGTGAGATTACTTGAGTCAGCAAAAAGGTAATTACATAGAAAATAAGAATAGGCGGTAACATTTTTAGCAGTACATCTGGACGCTGAATTAGGGTTTGCCCCTGCGAGGCAAATACCGCTGTAATTGCCAAACACAGAAATAGCGTTTGCCCTGCTGCTATTTTCAGTGGAATTTCACGCCAAAACCCGTTTACCTTTGGTATTAACCACTTAGCGATAAACGCTAAAAGCATAGGAACAACTAAAACCAGTGCAATGCTTTCGAGAAAAATCGCTGTATCAATCTGCACCAATTTTCCAACAAAAACTAACAGATAGACGGGTAGGAGAACCACTTGCAAGATCATATTCCAAGGAAGGAAGGCTGTAGCTAAAGCAACATTTCCTTTGGCAATCCCTGTAAAAATGAGATACCAGTCAGTACAAGGTGTGACCATCAACATAATTAGCCCAACCCAAAGATCGGGAGAGTCCCGTAGGAAAATAGCTCCCAATCCCCAAACAAAAACAGGTGTCCAAATAAAGTTAATTCCCAAAATAAGTCCGGTCATCTTGTAGTTTTGAAATGCCTGACCTAAACGATTAAGTGGAATATTTAGAAACACCCCATAGAGCATGACCATCAAGGATGGAACAATCAAAGATACAGCATTTTCCTCAACCCATTTGATTTGTCCCAGTATCAGCCCAATTAAGATGGCAATGATAACAAATACAGATTGAAGTTTTTCAGTCAAACTCATCTTGGGATGTCTCCATTAAGTCTTTGAAGAGAACAATAAATAGAGTTGTCGGGAAATAAAAGATGAGTTAGGCATTTGTGAGGAAGATGGAGATTGTCATATTGCTTCTGCGCTTTCCTCTACGTCCCTCTGCGTTTAAAAACATTGATCCTGTACCTCACTCAACTGGGAATTGCTATATATGTATCAAGTATTTTTTGACGGAAATCGAGGGAATATGCTTTTATTTTTACCTTCATAAGATGCACAGGTTTATTTAATTAAGTGTACTTCATTAGACCGGGAAACGCTATAAATAGGTACTGTATGAACAAAAGTTTGATTTTTTATTATTGAATATTTAGTATTATATGATTTATTTCATCCTAATTTCATCCTGATTATATATAGTAACTTTTAGGAGCTTATGCCTTGGCTTTTCTCCACACTATTCTCAGGCTTTTTAGTTCAGCTACAACGGTAATGCTAATAGCCTGACTTTATCGAACAAATGAGAATGAAACCTAATCCAAAATCTCAAAAACTTAGCTTTGTTCCTCGGTCGATACTACAAACTGTGGGAAAGCTAAAACAAGCACTAGAGCCAAATGCAGAGCATAAGGTTGTTGAAGAGTTTCGCGCTTCTCGTCAGAGAACAATTAGTTCTCTCCGTTATTTGTTAATTCTATTTATTGTTCCATTATTAGTGAATAATCTGTTTAAAACATTTGTAATCCAACCTTTGATTTATAAATACTGGAGCCAAGAAACATCAAAAATTTTCTTAAATTCTTCTCAAGAAGAAAAAGCCTTAACCGAATTGAAAAAATTTGAGCGAAAAATTCAATTTGAAGTACTCCTGGGAAAAGCTCCAGAACTTTCTTCAAATATTGTAGAACAGAAGGTCAAAGATCAGGCTATTGCATTATCACAAAAATACAAAACTGAAAGTATTAATGCAGTTGCTAATGTATTTGCAGATATACTTTCATTATTGTCATTTATTATATTATGTGTCTTTGGTAAGCAGCAGCTTACCACTATTCAATTTTTTAGTGCCGACTTAATGTATGGCTTAAGCGATTCCGCGAAAGCTTTTTTCATTATTCTCACTACTGATATCTTTGTCGGTTAAGCTGTTACGCACCTTGATTGTATAATATGAGGTTAAAGAATTAATCTAATATCAGCCACCTATGCCAGCAAAAAATCATCTTTCTGAACAGCAAAAGGAACGGCTATTAAAAACGCTAAAAGAGCATGAAAATCCCTACGTAAGAGAAAAGATTCTGATTTTATTATTAATGAATGATGGAAAAACTTATCAAGAGATTAGTAAATTTTTAGATATTGCATATCCAACAGTAGCATATTGGGCTGTTCACGGAGACCCAGATAATCTAGAAAGTTTTTTAGATGGAAGAAGGGAAGGTAACTTCCGTAAAGTTACTAAAGAGTATGAAGACATTCTATTAGAAGTAATTGAAAAAGAACCAGCAGAGTATGGATATGAATTTGGTCGATGGACAGCAGCAAGACTAGCAACTTATATGGAAGAGAAAACAGGAATTAAATTAAGTGGCTCTCAAGTTAGGAGAATATTAGAGCGAAAAAAGTACGTTTACCTTTGGGCAAAGTATAGCCTAGAGGATAAACAGAATCCTGAAATACGTAAGGCGTTTAAAGAAAAATTCTTCAGTTTATTTAAGAATAACAAAAGAAACCCCAGAGCGTTTACAAGTATGGTTTTGGGATGAAAGCGGATTCAGTTTAAGAGTAATAAGAAGAAAAAACTGGGGTAAGAAAGGTACAAGAAAACAAATCACAGGGCAAAGAAGAAAAGGAAGAGTAAATATTATGGGAGGGTTGCGTTATCACGACAAGAAAAGAATAAATTTTGTAATTAAAAAGGGAAATGCAGATGTATTTTATGAGCAGCTTAAATCTTTGAATAATTTTCTCTTACAGGAATGGGTAGAGGATGGTAATCTCAGTGAAAATTTCAATGATTGTTCGGCAAAAATAGTGATTATTCTAGACAATGCTAGCTTTCATAAAAGAAAAGATATTTTAGCTCATATCAAAGAGGAAATGCCAAATATTATCCTGGAATTCCTACCACCTTATAGTCCAGATTATAATTTAATCGAATTGGTTTGGCATTCAGCAAAAGAATATATAGCTCATAGATTGTTTGAGTCAGTATCACAGCTAGAAGATTTGTTAAATAGGTTGTTAAATGAAGGAGGCCTTATTATTAAATGGGAGCGCAAGATTAAAAATAAAGGCAATGCCGTTTATTAAATTTAGATGCGTAGCAGCTTATCACTCTACCTATGGCTGGGAAATAATTTTAGAAAACACCTCAAAGCATTTTGGTCTTCCAGAAAACAAAAGTCTGATTTCACTATTCATTGCTATTGTCCCAGTTGTCATGGATACAATTTTAAAATATTGGATTTTTCGCTACGTCAACCGCAGTTCTCCTTCAGCCGTGGCTACCTACCATAGCATGAATGAATAATTTTCCCAAACCAGCCAAAATTTCATCTTGATTTCATCGTGACCTGTCAAACTCATAATGTAAAGGTTCATTCAACAAGCAAAAATATGTAGCTTATTTTACATAAATCTTACTTATAAATTACAGATGAAGAAAACATTGATTTACATAAGTACAGTGTTTGCTCTTGCCACTACAGCTTTCATTTCCCTTAGTCATGCAAGTGCTAAGGATACTAATATTGAAAATAATTTGCAATATCCTGTTAATAGTTGGCGGCTTGTCAAACATACTTTTCGGTTACACATCCCTCAAAACAACAACGCTCTTTCTCAACTTATTATTGAAACTCCATCTACCGTAGCAGTGAGTAATGACATTGATGTCTTCGATGCGAATGGTGAGAAAATTAATACTAAAATTTCCGTCAATGGCAAACAGATTATTATAGATTTCCCTGAAAAGGTTATTTCTAACACTAAACTCTTAGTTAATTTTAATCAAGTTCAACAACCAGTGACAGGCCCAGCTTCTGTATACAACTTTTCAGCTAAGGTTGTTGGTAGTGAGATAGAGATTCCTGTTGGTGTAGCTCAATTCCCTACATTTTAATCCTTAACTTTTGACAATCATCAAAAATTTCATCTTGATTTCATTTAGACCTGCCAAACTGATCAATAAAGGTAGTATACCTTTTGGACTTCAAACCGTAAACAAGTTAATGGTAATATTTTTAACTTCCTTTAATTAACGTGTAAGCGTAGACTGACTTTTCATATAAATTTTTGAAAATGTTGGTATTACAAGGTATAAGAGTGTAAAAACTTAAAACCTTTACACCTAATCTTAATTTTCACAATGTGAAAATTAAGAAACGTAGAAGGTAGTTAATTTTAGTTTTACCAGATTGTTACGTATTGATTGATCACGGGTTCATTTTGATTTGCTGACATTAATGATTAAGTGAGGAGTAAACATGAAGAAAGTGCTACTTTACGTTGCTATATCTACTCTAGCTGCTGCACTTTTAATTCCTGCCAACTATGCAAGTGCCAATGAAGAGGATGGTAGTGTTCCTCATGTTGATGGTAACTCTCAATTTCCTCAGACTCGCTGGTCGCCTGTTAGACATACTTTGCGAGTACACGTTCCCAAAAATAGCAAGAGTGTTTCGCAGTTAAAAATTCAAGTTCCAAATACTGTCAGATGGAGTTATGATACTAAGAATGTTGTTATAAACGAAGAGAATGGTCGAAAAATTAATACTAATATTTCTGTAAATGGCAAAACTATACTGCTAGCTTTTGCCGAACCAATTGTTCCTAATACTAAGCTAGAGATTGACATCAAGAATGTAAAACAACCATTTCTTGGTAATGGCCCTGTCTACCATTTATCTGCTAATCTTGTTGGCACTAATGCAGAAATACCTATAGGTGTAGCTAGATTTCGTGTAAATCCTTAAACTTAGCGCTATTCAATAAATAAAGCTCCTGACATTTAACTTATAAATAAGTTAAATGTCAGG